>JAQTRJ010000012.1:6295-15878 GCA_028711875.1 bacterium
ACGCGCGACGAGCTGATCGCGTGCTTCACGCTTGCGGGTATCCAACCCAAGAGCGCCGTCTTCGACATCGCCAAGCTCGAGTGGATGAACGGCGAGCACTTGCGAATGCTCTCGGATGCGGACGCGCTCGCTTATCTCGAACGCTACGCTCCGTCGCACGTGTCGCGCGGCGACCTGCTCCGCGCGTGGCCGCTGCTGAAGCCGCGCGTTCGAATGCCCAGAGACGTCTTCGACGACAACTCTTATTTTTTTCGCGATCCCGACGAGTTCGATCCTAAGGGAGTGGAGAAGCACTTCCGCGACGGAGCGATCCGGGAAGCACTCGCCGAGTACGCCCGCGAACTGACGGATGTTCCTGCGTTCGAAGCCGTTGCGCTCGAAACTCACTTGCGCGCGTTCTGCGAGACGCGCGGCCTGGGAGCGGGCAAGCTGATTCATCCGCTGCGGCTCGCGCTGACCGGCAAGACCGTGAGTCCGGGCTTGTTCGAGACGATGGAAGCGATCGGAAAATCCACGGTGCTGCGCCGTCTGCACACGGCGATTGAGACGCTCGCGTCGCCATGAAGATGCTCGACCGCTATATCCTGCGCCGTTTCCTCCAATACCTGCTGTTCGCGCTGGTGGCGAGTATCGTGATTTTCGTCACCGTGGACGCCACCGAGCATCTCGACAAATTTATTGACGCGAGCGTCCCCTACCGGCTGGTCTTCGAGTATTACTATCTTTATCTTCCCTACATCGTTTACCTGACGTTGCCCGTTTCGGTGCTGCTGGCCACGCTGTTCACCATTGGCGGCTTCGTCTATCGCAATGAACTGACGGCGATGCAATCCGCCGGCTACAGTTTGTGGCGCATTCTGGCTATGTTCGTCACGGTTGCGATACCGCTCAGCGCGGCGATTCTGGTCTTCGGCGAAAGCGTCGTCCCCATTGCCAATCAAGAGCGCAAATCACTCTACGACGAACACGTGAAGCGGCGGCGCACCGCCACCTCGGTCCGGCAGGGACGGCTCTACATTCAGGTCGGCCCGCACGAATATCTGAAAATGGAAGGCTACGATCCGCAGAACCGCGTTGGCGAACGGGTCGGTCTCCACGTGCTGTGCGACGGCCGCGTGATCAGCCGCACCACCGCCGATCACATGGCCTACGAGGATGGCGCGTGGAATCTCACTCAGGTGCAGACCCACGCGTTCTCCGATAAAGGGATCACGATTACCCGGCAGGACACGTTGCGACGCTCGGATTTCACCATCACTCCCGACGACCTGCAGCGCGTGAATATCTCTCCTGAAGAGATGAGCTACCTCGAACTGCGCGATATGGTCAAGCGGCTCAAGGCCAGCGGTGTGCGTGCCGGAAAGTGGGTGGTGGATCTGGCGTTTAAGATTTCGCAGCCGTTCGCCACGCTCATCATCGTTCTGTTCGGGGTTCCGTTCGCGGCGATTCGTCGGCGCGGCGGATTGGTGTTTGGGTTTGGTCTCTCGCTGCTCGTGTGTTTCGTCTATTTCGGATTCATGCAGGTCGGCAAGATTCTCGGCTACAATGGATCCGTCACGCCCATTGCCGCGGCCTGGGCCGGGAATTTCGTTTTCGGATTGCTGGGTCTTGCACTGGTGATTCGCGTCCGCAAGTGAGCAAAGTCACCATGAACGAAAAGCGGGGCGGCCATTCGGCTGCCCCGCTTTTTCCATTGAAAGAGTCGGCGCTCAGAACATGAGCCGGTTCGAAATTCCCAAGCCGAGGCCGCGCGCCGAGTTGAACAGTCCGCCGTTCCAGCTTCCACCGATATCCAGTTGATAGTGGCTCGTCCGCACTCCCAGTCCCAGTCCGACCTGCCAGCCGAACGGGCCGCCGATGCTTACCCCGCCATACAGCGGCAGAGATTTCGTGGCCAGAAACTCTCCCGCCGCTGCCACCTGGAGTCCCGCCGGGCCGCGCGCGCCGGACTCGCCGCGCAGGATCACGTCGCCGGTGAGTGTCCACTTGGACGTGGCGCGAAACAGCGCATTGGCCTGCACGATGATCGGCAGCGTGGTTTCGTAGGTTCCACCGGAGTAGGTCGTGTCGGTGTAGTGAAGCGCGCGCTCCAGATAGTCCTCGTCGTTCAGCGAGTCGGTGATCACACCCGCACTGTCGGTATAGAACGACACGAGTTGATTATCGTCCACCGTCCACGCCACGCGCGCACCAAGCTGCCGCAGCGCGAGTCCCACTTCCCAGCGTTCATTCAGCGCCGCGAGCGCACCAAGATCGAATCCCACTCCATCGCCGCGATTTGATTCCACCGTGTGCAGCACGCTCCAGCCGTTGATGAGCGAGTCGGTGACTTCCAGTTGCCCGCCCGATTCGGCCAGCTCGGCCAGATAGAGTCCCTGATAATAATGGAATCCGGCGCCGAAATGCAGATCGGAGATCACCTCTTGATCGAATCGGTAGCCGAAGCCGATGGCCGCGTCCATGATCGTTTGACTCTGCATCTCGAACTCGCCGATTCCGTAGCGGCGATACAATTCGTTTCCGTACAGCGCCAGCCGCGCCAAATCCTTGGGCAGAGCCGCGTGATTGTACGACTCCACCGCGAAACGTCCGCCGAACCGATTGTAGGTGAACCCGACCAGCGGAACGTTGACCTCGCCGTTCACCTCCAGCTTGTCGCCGGGAATCTGATCCAGAATCGCCTCCTTGTCGGCGTCGGTCAGATAGCGGTCGCCGGCGACGTGATCGTTCCAATAGTCCACGTTGAAGGCATTGTTGCCAAGCGTTCCGGTGAACGACGGCAGCTCGAAGCTCAGATCGTAGCCGCGGTCGGGACTCAGCGCCGCCGGATTCCAGCCCAACACTCCGCTGCATTTCAGCCGCAGATCGTGGACTCCGGCGCGTCCGACGGAGGACGCGTCCACCGCCTGCGCGAACGCCGGCGCGGCGGCCAGCAGCAGCACCAAAAGGAGCGCGATCATTCGCCGTCCTCCGTGTTGATCCGGTAGATGACGTCGGCGATCACCTGCACCTTCACGTAGTCCGACACGTGCGCGTAGAGCGTGTCGCCGTTCGAGCCGGGCAGCAAGATGTCCGTGCGGGTGAAGAACGGAGGATTCCGCAGCATCTCGACCACGGCGTCGCTGAGGGTGACCTCGGTCTCGGCGAAGGCTTCCGCGGTGGCGCGGCCGTCGGTGATCGGTGGAAGGGGCACGTCCAGCTTCACAACGGTGTCCACCGCGGCTCCCGAATTCTCGAGCACGTCGGAACTGTCGTGGGCCGCCACCAGAAACGCGCTTCCCCCGATGGGAAGCCGGTTCCAGATGCGAATCCGCGCCGTGCCGCTCTGAATATCCTTCAGATCGGTGCTTTCCACGCGGATCACCTCGACGGATGGGTGAGTGGTGTCCATTGTAAACGCCAGCGGCGCGCGAATCTCCACCACCACCGGAATCGTGACGCTGGTGTAGCTCTGAACGCGCCCGTTCAGGATCATCGAGGCCGTGACGTTGACCGAATCGGGATACGTGCCCGACCAGCCGCTGACGCCCAGCAACGCCAGCGTCGTGTCGCTGCCCAGATAAACGTCCGCGAATTCGTGTGTACCCTGGCTCAGAATCCGCAGCCGCTCGAAGGTGTGCCACGTGACGTCCATGTGCGTCGTTGCCGTGAGGCTGCGGGGGAGGTGAGCGAAGAGGTCCAGCCGCGTCGGAAACACCGACTCCCAGCCCTCCGGCGGCGCGTCCACCGCGATTCCCGCGATCACGCTGTCCAGCGCGAGGTTGCGCAGCTCGCCGTCAAAATACTCGAAATAAATCCGGCTGGTCTGGACTGTCGCTATGATCGGCACCGGTTGCGACGAATGGAGCACGGCCGTGCTGTACTGCGGATCGTCGTCTTCGAGGCGCAGCACGTACGTGGCCAGATCCATCGTCGTGTCCACCGTGGCTCCGCCCGGCACAAACACTTTCACCAGCAAGCCGTCTCCGAAATGATCGTAGAGATCGGGCAGAAAAACTTCGGCCGTGTCCGCCGTCGCGGGATCGAGATTACGCACCTGAATCCTGACGGTGCCCGAGGAGATCACGCCCCGCAGCACGCGATGAGGCTGATCCGTCAGTGCGAAATGGTGCGTGGTATCCTGCATCTCCGCCGGTTTATAGAGAGTGTCCACGATCGGCTCGAAGAACAGGGAGGCGTTAAAGGCCAGCGACAGCCGCGTGATCGAGGTGTAGTAGAGCACGCTGTCGCTGCCGAGGCCGATCCCTGAGCCTTGACTCGCCAGATCGTCGTCCGAGTCCACCAATTCCGCCAGGGAATACGTGCGTACACCCAGCGGGACCTGCAGATGCGTGTCCCACGACCATTCGCCGGGTGCTTCCGGCAACGTGCAGCCGAGTGAGAACACCGTCAGCAGAATCAGAAACACGATGATTCCGCGACGGTGACTCGCATGCCTGCCGCTCGAAGACCGGCCGGGAATCAGGTTCCCATCGTCCATGTGGCTAAATACTCCTTCTGTTCGGCGGTCAGCTTGTCCATCTTGCAGCCCATGGTGGCCAGTTTGGTCACCGCGACAAACTCCTCGACCCGCTGCGGAACGTCATGCACCGCCACGGCGAATTTCTTTCCCTTCTTCAGCGCGTATTCGCAGGTCAGCGCCTGCGTGGCGAAGCTCATGTCCATCACCGACGCCGGATGGCCATGCGCCGCCGCCAGATTGACCAGTCGTCCCTCGGCGATGACCATGATCCGGCTCCCCGAAGGCAGTGTGTAGCGGTCAATGAACGGCACCACGTTCTTCTCCACGCGCTTGGCCAGTTTGGCCAGACCCGGCAGATCGAGTTCCACGTCGAAGTGTCCGCTGTTGCAGACGATGGCTCCGTCTTTCATTTTGGCGAAGTGCTCCGGGCGAATAACGTGGATGTTTCCCGTCACGGTGCAGAAAATATCCCCGAGCGGAGCGGCCTGTGCCATCGGCATCACGCGGAAGCCGTCCATCCGCGCTTCGAGCGCGCGGATCGGATTGATCTCGGTCACGATCACGTCCGCGCCGTGTCCTTTGGCGCGAGACGCAAAACCCTTGCCGCACATGCCGTAGCCGGCCACGATCACCGTGCGTCCCGCAATCAGAACGTCGGTCGCGCGGATGATCCCGTCCAGCGTGGATTGCCCGGTCCCGTAGCGGTTGTCGAACAGATGCTTGGTCTCCGCGTCGTTCACGGCAAACACCGGCAGTATGAGTTCGCCGTGCTTTTCCAGCGCGCGCAGACGAATCACCCCAGTGGTGGTCTCCTCCAGCGACGCGATGATATTCCCCGCGAATTCGCGGTGGCTCGTATGCAAGGCGTGAACCAGATCGGCGCCGTCGTCCATGGTGATCGTCGGTTCGAACTGGAGCGCGGCATCGAGGTGCGCGTAATAGGTATCTCGGTCCTCGCCCTTGATCGAGAAGACGCGGATGCCGAAATCACTGACCAGTGAAGCCGCCACGTCGTCCTGCGTAGACAGCGGATTCGACGCGACCAGCGTGATTTCCGCCCCGCCCGCCTTGAGCGTGCGCATCAGATTGGCCGTCTCGGCCGTCACGTGCAGGCACGCGGACATGCGGCGGCCCTTGAGCGGTTTCTCTTTTTCGAACCGCTCGCGAATGATTTGGAGCACCGGCATATCCCGGTCCGCCCAGAGAATCCGATTCTTACCTTGCGGAGCCAGCGACAGGTCGCGCACGTCATGGCCGCGCTTGATCATTTCTTGGACGCCGGACGGGCCCGAAGGCTTGGCGGTGGATTTAGTCTTGCTCATTTCAGAAGTGCCTCCACCTTGTTGGTTTTTTCCCAGGTAAAATTTTCGCCCGAACGGCCGAAGTGACCGTAGCTTGCCGTCTCGCGGTAGATCGGACGGCGCAGGTCGAGCGCCTTGATGATCCCGCCCGGCGTCAGATCAAATACCTTCCGCACCTTCTTCACCAGCTCTTCGTCGGAAAGCTTGCTCGTGCCGTTCGTGCGGACCAGCACGGACACCGGCTCCGGCTCGCCGATCGCGTACGCGAGCTGCACCATGCACTCGTCCGCCAGTTCCGCCGCCACGATATTTTTCGCGATCCAGCGCGCGGCATACGCGCCGCTGCGATCCACCTTCGTCGGGTCTTTGCCGGAAAACGCGCCACCGCCGTGGGGTGCCCAACCGCCGTAAGTGTCCACGATGATCTTGCGGCCGGTGAGACCCGCATCGGCCTTCGGTCCGCCTTCGACGAAACGGCCGGTGGGATTGACGAAGATCTGCTTGTCGGACGGCATCATATTCTCGGGAATCACCGGAGCGATGACCTCGCGCATAATGTCCTTACGGATTTCCGCCTGCGTCGCGTCTTCGTCGTGCTGACACGACACCACCAGCGTCCCCACCTGCTTGGGAACTCCGTTTTCATAGATTACGGACACCTGCGACTTGCCGTCGGGACGAAGATAACCGAGAACGCCCGTCTTGCGGCAGTGTGCCAGACGCAGCGTGAGTTTGTGAGCGAGCACGATCGGCAACGGCATCAGCTCTTCGGTCTGTCGGCAGGCATAGCCGAACATCATTCCCTGATCCCCGGCTCCGCCGCGATCCACGC
Organism: bacterium; assembly: GCA_028711875.1. Taxonomy (GTDB): domain Bacteria; phylum Electryoneota; class RPQS01; order RPQS01; family RPQS01; genus JAHJDG01. The sequence goes on from JAQTRJ010000012.1 coordinate 12,891, forward strand.
CCATGCTGATGTCGGGGCTTTGCTTGTTGATCGCCGTCAGGACGCTGCACGAATCGCCGTCGAAACCGTAGGCCCCGTCTTTATAGCCGATGCTTTTAATCACTCCGCGCACCAGCGTAGGCACATCCACCCACGTCTGGGTTCGAATCTCGCCGCCGACGAGAACGAGTCCCGTCGAAACGAACGTTTCACACGCCACCCGGCCCTGCGGATCGTCGCGCATCACCACGTCCAGTACGGCATCGGAAATTTGATCGCAGACCTTGTCCGGGTGCCCTTCGGTCACGGACTCGCTGGAAAAAACGAAACTGCTCATGATCCTCTCTCCGGGCGAACCGTGGTTCCGCGCGCTCCTCGCCCGTTGCGAACGCGCGGCTATGCCTATGTCTCGATTGATATCCCGAAAAATCGCGGGCCTCGCACCGCGCGCGCAACCCGGCCGGAACGGCTAAGCGCCTGCCGCTCCCGAGGCGATCTCGCTCGAGTCGCCCAGATTGTATCTCTGAAATTGCCCGGCGATCAGCGAATTGTTCCCGACCAGCGATCCGGTTACCAGCGCGCTCTCGACCCGCGCGCCGTCGCCCAGCACGCTGTCGCGGACCATGGCGTCGCGCACCACCGCCTTGGCTCCGATCGTCGCGTATGGCCCGATCACCGCCCGCTCCAGAATCGCGTCGGGATGAATATACACCGGCGGCACGATCGTCGCGCCGTCCCACGTTTTGCCCTTGCTGCCGCCCAGCGTGTCGAGCAGATGGCGGTTCGTCGCCAGCAGCGTTTCCGGTTTGCCGCAATCGAACCAATCGGTCACCGGGAAGGTCGTGATCGTTTCTCCGTGTTCGACCATCAGCTGCAGCGCGTCGGTGAGCTGATATTCGCCGCGCGTGGTCAACTGCCGTTCGAACAGCAGCTCGATGCACTGGCGCAGGAGCGGCGCGTTGCGGATCAGGTAAATCCCCACGATCACCAGGTTCGACTTGGGCACTTCCGGCTTCTCCACGAGCCGCGTCACCCGCCCGTTCTCGCCGGTCTCGACCACGCCGAACCGTCGCGCGTCTTCCACCGTCCGTACGGCGATGCTCGTCGTCAGGCAGTTGCTCAGCACCCCTTGCAGATCGGTTTCGAAAATCGTGTCGCCAAGAATCACCAGTACTTCGCGATCATCGTCTTTCAGCCCCAGCGAGACGGCGTGCGCCAGTCCCTTCGGTTCGTGCTGAAGAATGAACTCGCTGGGGACGTCGTAGTGGGCGCGAACGTAATGCTCGATCAGGTCACCCATCTGCCCGACCACCAGCGAAAACTGGCTGACTCCCGATTGCTTCAGATTGTCCAGAATATGTCCGAGAATCGGCTTTCCGGCAACATTCAGGAGGACTTTTGGCTGGGTAAACGTGTGGGGACGGAGGCGGGAACCGATGCCGGCGACCGGAATAATGGCTTTCAAGAACAGAATTCCTCAGATGCGTTGGCTGAACGAGAAGAAAGATTGGAGTGTAGCGAAAAATCCGGTAGGATTCAAGTGTTGCTGCCCAATTGCTTAAGACGGGTAATTACAGGAATTTCCATCGGATCTACGGCGCACAACAAAGCCAGATAAACCGACGCGGCATCCAGTCGGAACATCGTCCTCAAGCCGCTGACCAGTCTTCCAGCGCCCATCGAATCGAGCGATATAGTCTCGATTGACATCTCCTCACACAGACGGCGCAGTCCCGGCCGGGGATCGCTGAACGCTCCCGTCAGAGTCCAGTCGCCCAGCAGTATCACCAGCGGCGGCGGCAGCACCTGACCGAGAAACGACAAGGCTTCCACCTCGTTATGAGCCAGCTCCGGCAGATCGGCGCTGTGCGACCAGATTTTCGCGTTTTCGGCAAGCTGCGCGCGAAAGCGAAAGGACACCGGCGGCATGGTCAATCCATCCACCGAGTAGATCACTGGCGTGCGATCCACAAGCCTTGCCGCCAGATCGAGCGCGGGATTCTCCGCCCGGTCGAGCCGGGCGTAGGCTTCGGCGTCGCCCGCGAGTTCCCGCGCCAGTTCCTCGTAGTCCGCGGTGCGAAAGTGATAGACCTGTTCGAAGATCGCAAACATCGCCCCCAGTACGAAGCCCACGGCGGCGCGCGGCGGGTAGCCGGCCGGAATGCTCACGTGTGGAACGCCGGTTTTCACGGCAAGTTCCATGAGTCGTCCGCCGCTGCTCATGGCTAGCCAGATATTCCACGGTTCAGTCGTCTCGAAGGCGCGCACGCTCTCGACCGTGTTGCCCGAGTAACTGCAAATCAGCCGCGTCATTCGGGCGAGTTGCGGAAATCTCACAGTGGAGATGCTCAGCGGCAGGGCGGGGGGGGCAAAGCCGAAGCCCTGCAAAAGATCGCCCGCCACCGCGCTCCCGCCGAGTCCGACCCACTCCAATTCCGCGACCGGCTCCAGCGCGCGCCGCTCCGTGAATTCGCGTCCGATCCTCATTCCGTCGAGAATTTGCCGGGGCAGTTCCAGAGTCTTGCCCAGCATGTCTCCCGGATCGAGCGACCGAATGCGTTCCCGCGTGAGATTGATATGTTTCATCGGCATATTGCTGTCTTTTTCTCCTTTAGCGGGGGGAACACAAGAAGGCCCTTCATTTGCGGTGTCGGTGCTTGCAACCGACCCGCAAGTTGGAAGGGAAAAAGAGGGTTCTTCCGACGGTCGGAGACCGACGCTAGTTTTCCCCCATTCCATTAGCGGGGGGAACACAAGGAGGTGCTTCATTTGCGGTGTCGGTTGCTTGCAACCGACCCGCAAGTTGGAAGGGGAAAAGAGGGTTCTTTCGACGGTCGGAGACCGACGCTAGTTTTCCCCCATTCCATGGGGGGGATCAAGGGGGGCATTGCTTGGCTTGCGTTGGGTAAAGCCGTTCACTTTGTTCAGGACAAGTCTGGAGATTCACCGCCGCGAATACTCTCTCCCCCCACTTTGTGGGGGGACAAAGGGGGGAGTTTCATTCTCGCG
>JAQTRJ010000258.1 GCA_028711875.1 bacterium
TCCCGGCTGCACCCGTTTGTAGAATGTTTCGAGGTGCCCGCCCGGGACGGGACTGGTGAGAAGGGTGACAATAATCCACGAGGCAGTGGAAATCACTGTGGTGGTCAGCATCAGGACGGTGAATCCCTCGTTGGTGTCGGAGGTGTATCCCATCGCCATCAGGACGGACGCGACAATGAGCGATGCTGTCATCGCGGTGATTTCGCTCCACGCGTTGATCCGCCACCAGAACCAGCGCAGCACATAGACCGGCCCGGTCCCCGCACCGAACGCAATCACGAATTGGAATGCCTTCGTCACGCTGGTCATGAAATACGCGGCGAGCGCGGCGCCGACGAGCACGACCACAGTGGCGACTTTCCCCGCGGCGATGTAGTGAGTCTCGCTGCGATCTTTTCTCAAAAACGGCCGATAGAAATCGTGGACGAGATAGCTCGCGCCCCAGTTGAGCTGCGAAGAAATCGTGCTCATGAACGCGGCGAGCAGCGAGGCAACCAGCAGCCCGCGCAATCCGAACGGAAGAATTTCCATCATGAGCTGCGGATAGGCCATCTCGGGATCGGCGATGGTCGGATAAATCAGCAGCGATGCGAGCGCGACGAGAATCCACGGCCACGAGCGAAACGCGAGATTGGTCAGGCTGTACCAGAGCGTGGCCAGCAGCGCGTGCTGTTCGTTCTTGCACGAGTTCTGCCGTTGAATGACCTTGCCGCCGCCGTCGGAGTTCACGTTCGCCCACCACGTGACGGCGACGTAGGTGATGAATCCGACGAACGCGGTCGTCCAGAATTCTCCCGAGAAAAACGAGCCGCTTCCGGGCGCGGGAGCCATCGCCAGCATCTCCGGTTTCATCTGCGCGGAGACGGCCGCGTGCAGCGCTTCGAGTCCGCCGACTTCGCGCACGGCATAGACGGCGAAGATGATCGCGCCGCCCTGTGCGATGATATACTGCACAAGATCGGTGAGCGCGACGCCCCACATGCCCGAGAGCAGCGTGTAGAAAAAGGCGAGACCGGTGAAGAGGATGACGCTGGTGAGCTTGTCCCAGCCGACGGCGGCGTCCATGATTTTAGCGATGGCGAGAATCACCCAGCCCATCGCGATCACGTTGATCGGCAGCGCGAGCCACAGCGCGCGGAAGCCTCTGAGCACGCGCGATTCGATTCCGCCGCCATAGCGGAGCTGCGTGAGTTCGACGTCGGTGAGAACTTTCGCCCGTCGCCAGAGCGGCGCGAGAAAAAACGTGGCGAACAGCGAGCCGATGCCAAAGCACCACCACTGCCAGTTTTCGTAGATGCCGATGGTGCGAACGAGCCGCGTCACGTAGAGCGGCGTGTCGCACGAAAACGACGTCGCGACCATCGAGGTTCCGGCGATCCACCACGGCAGCGCGCGCCCGGCCAGAAAATATTCCTCGGTCGAGCGATGCGCCCGCCGCGTCATGACGATGCCGACGACGAGGCTCAGCAGATTGTAGGCGATGATGATCGCCCAGTCGAGGGAGTTTAAGTTGCTCATGGAAAATGTGGAAAGCGGAAATCAGAAAGCTGAAAAAGTGTCATGATCGGGAATCACTGGGCGCGGCACGTCAGTAGAGATTCTTCACTACGTTCAGAATGACAGTGTTCCTGTTTTCTGCGGTGTCGGCTGCTTGCAGCCGACCCGATTCCGGCAGTGCGGGATGATTGTTCGGCAAACTGCCGTTTGCATCTACAGCGGGCGGGTTGCGGAGTACCTTAACCCGCCCCTACAATACACTGCCGTGTGAAACCACGGGGACACAGAAAGCTGTGTCACTGCGAACGGGCGATGCAATCGGCCCCTACAATGCGCTCCGAGACACAGCAAGCTGTGTCGCTACCAGATTGCGCATGTCCATGCGGCGCTACCCACTTCCGTCCCCCCATGAAATGGAGGGAAACCAGAGCGTGCGGCACTGCGGAAAACACTAGCGGCGGTCTCCGACCGTCGGTTCATTCCGGCGAAGTTTCGATTCGACGAGATGCAGGCTGCGGCGGTGGACGTAGGCGAAGGTGAGTTCCGCGCCGAAGAAGACGAGGCAGGCCACGTAGTACACCCAGACCAGCATCACGAACAGCGATCCCGCCGTGCCGTAGACCGAGCCGAGCGCGGAATAGCGAAGATACTGCGAGATGCCGTAGTTCCCCGCCATGAACAATCCGACGGTGACGAGCGATCCGAACGCCACGTCCCGCCAGCGAATGTGGATGTTGGGCAGCAGCTTGTAGATCAGGGCGAAGATCAGCGTGTAGGCGACGACCGAGCCGATCCAGTCCATCGTGCTCCACAGCCGCCCCTCCGAGGAGACGAAAAATCCGAGCACGGTGGAGACCGCCAGTCCGAGCAAAACCAGAAACATGATCCCGCCCATCAGCCCGAGCGAGCGCACCCGCCCCATCAGCCAGCTCTGAATCTCTTTTCCTTTCGGAAACGGCACGCCCCAGATCACGTTCAGTGAATTGCGGAGATGCGCGAACGCCAGCGTGCCGGAAAAGAGCGCGACCACGATGCTCAGCGCAACCGGCAATCCCTCGCCTTCGCGCGTGCGCACGGTCTCGACAATCACATCCATTACGCTGGCCACCTGCGGCCCGGCGAGCTGGCGGATTTCCTGAAGCACGCTCGCCTCGAAATTGCCGCCGACGTAGGACGTGACGTGGATCAGCAGAATCAGCAGCGGAGCGAGCGAGAGCGAGGTGTAAAAGGCCAGCGCCGCCGCCTGCGTCCACGCGTCATCCACCATGAACTCGACGATCGCCCGCCAGACGATGTGCAGCCCGAGCCGGATGTAGGAATAGCCGCGGCGGACTTCAGTGATGGGATTTTCAATCACGGTTCGAGAGACGCGGAGACTTCGTCCAGGTCGGGCGACTCAGCCCAGGCGGTGACGACGGCGGTGCGCTTGGGAATGCCCACGCCGCGCTTCTTCTCGAAGACCACCAGCGAGTCGGCGTTGTCCACGCATTTCTCGGTGATCTTGTGCGCTTCGAGGCTGATGCAGAGCTTGCCCGCCTTCACGCGGCGCGGACTGTCCCGGTCGGCCATGACATAGGCGCGGCCAGTGGACTTTTGCCAGAACCAGCCCCAACTGGTCTCGACCTCGACCCGCAGCCAGGCGGTGGTGGAATCGGCCATCGTCAGCGGCTGATCGGCAGTAACGATTTCGCCGTCGTTTTGCGCGAAACTCAATACCGTCAGCAGCGCGGCCGCGAGGATCAGCCAGAACCATCGTGCTTTCATATACTGTCCTCTCGTGTAGGCTCCTCGAATAAGGACAAATATAGAATATCGCGTCAGAAAGGCAAAGGTTGCGGTCAATATTCCGGCAAAAGAACCCCCCCCTGCTTCCCCCACGAAGTGGGGGGAGAAAAAAGAGGGGAAAGCCAGTGCCGCTTCTTGAAAGGTCGTCTCGTTTCTGCCGCGGCCGCCTCCGCATCCTCAGCGTGAAAACCATCTTAGAAGCAGCGCTATCGGCGGTCTCCGACCGTCGGTTTGGCAAGCAGCACTAGCGGCGGTCTCCGACCGTCGGAATGAAGCGCATATCCATGCGGCGCTACGGGAATTCACGCACTGCCGTGCGCGGCTACCCGGTGCGGGGCGGGCGCAAGCGGCCGTCTCCGCACCCTCAGCGTGAAAACCATCTTAGAAGCAGCACTATCGGCGGTCTCCGACCGTCGGCTCGGCAAGCAGCACTAGCGGCGGTCTCCGACCGTCGGAATGAAGCGCATAACCATGCAGCGCTACGGGAATTTACGCACTGACGTGCGCGGCT
>JAQTRJ010000259.1 GCA_028711875.1 bacterium
CGCCCCTTCGGGCAGCTGAGCCGCACCGCTGCCGCTCCACATGTAGCCGATCGCTCCCGCCAGACACGTGATGATTCCGACCGCGTTGCTGGTTCCCGGTACCACGGGAGCGGGCAGCTTCGCCCAGTACATCAGCAGCGGCACCATGACCACGCCGCCCGCGACTCCCAGATAGGCCGATACCAATCCCGCCAGCGCGCCGATGAACAGGCAGCGAATGACAAAAATTCGCTCGATGCTTCCGTCCACGCCCGGGCGGCGTGTGACCAGCAGCACGGCGTTTACCAGACAGAACACGACGAAAACGGTCTGCAGCGTTCGTCCCGCCGAAGCCGCCGCCAGTTGCGATCCCGCCAGCGAGAACAGCAGCGCACCGAATCCCACCGGCAGCACCGCCCGCCACACGACCCGCTTCATCCGCTGATAAGCGATGGTCGAGGACAGCGCCGTGCCGAAAATCGCCAGCAGCGTCGTCCCGAACGCGAGATGAAAGCGCAGATCCACCGGCAGCCCCTGCGCCTTAAACCACTCGAGCAGCACGACGGTGATAATCACGCCGCCGCCGATGCCGAGAAAACCGCCGACCACGCCCGTGCCGAGACCGAGCGCGAACAGCCAGAGATACGTTGGAATCACGGGAGGAAAATGAGAAATGAGAAATGAGAAATTAGAAATCAGAAACACGGAAAAACCCGGCCGCGGTGTCGGTTGCTTGCAACCGACCCGCCATCCAACGAGCGCGTCAATCCGCCTTGGCCGCGGCGGCGACGGTGAGCACCTTCTTGTAGTTGCTGGAGTCGGCCAGCACGCTCAGCGCCCGCACGATCACAGGATCGCCGTGAAACGACGACTCGATTCGGCCGCGCGTGCCGAACAGATTTCCGGCCAGTTCGCGTTCGAGACTGGTGCGAATGAAATCGGCTTCGTCCGCGAAATCCTGTTCGCGGCGCACGTCCAGAACGTCTTGAATCTCCGCCAGTGTCTCCGCCAGACTGTCCGCGAGTCCCGCGTCTTCGATCACGCGGCGCAGCGTGTCGAGTTCGGAAAAGCCCTCCACGTCGTAGTGGGAATGGGTGGAATCGAGCCACGCGCGGAATTCGCTGAGCATCGCGTTGCTGACGTCCGCCGACGTGATCGTCGGATGGCGCGCGATGTAATCGTTGACGAAGTCGAAGAACGATCCCTGCCGCCACATCTCCACGCCCAGCGGGCCGGGCTGCGGAGTGGGCACTTCAATATCCGGCGTGATCCCGCCGCCGCCCTCGACCGGACGACCGTTGCGGGTGGCGAAATGCTGCTGCGTCTCATCGAGACTGCCGATCACCACGTGATCCTGATCGTGAAAATAATCCACGCGCTGAATCAGCCGCCCCGACGGAGTGAAATATTTGGCCGTGGTCAGCTTGAGCGCTTCGCCGGTTTCGAACGAGACCACCGACTGCACGAGTCCCTTGCCGAAGGTCGGTTCCCCGATGACCACGCCGCGATCAAGGTCCTGCACCGCGCCGGCCACGATTTCCGAGGCTGACGCCGACCCGCCGTCCACCAGCACGGCCAGCGCCACGTCGCCGGCCAGCGGCTCATCGGAGAGCGTGAATTCCTGAGTACTCTCGTCGCTGCGGCCGCGCACGGACAGCACCGTCTCCCCTTTGGCGCAGAACCGCTGCGTGACCGCGACCGCGCTGCTCAGCAGTCCGCCGGGATTGCCGCGCAGATCGAGAATCAGCCGCTGCATTCCGTCGTTGGCCATCTCGCGCAGCGCCTCGTCCAGTTCGACCGGCGCGCGCCGCGAGAAGTGGGACAATTTGATATAGCCGAGTCCCGGCTCGATGAAGCCGTAGTAGGGCACGTCTTTGAGTTCGATTTGCCGCCGGGTGATGACGAATTCGAGCGGCTCGCTGAGGCCGGTGCGCTCGACGACGACCGTGACTTGGGTTCCGGGAGCGCCGCGCAGATACTTGGCGGCATCGCTCGTGGTGAAGCCGGTGGTCGAGACCGTGTCAATGCGAAGGATGCGATCTCCGGACCGGATGCCCACGCGCTGCGCCGGCGAATCGTCCATCGGCGAAATAACCGTGAGTATTTTATCCTCGCCCCGAATGCCGATTTCGATACCGACTCCGCCGTAGAGGCCGGTGGTGATGAGATCGAGGTCTTCGGTCTCGTCGGCTTCGATGAACACCGTGTAGGGATCGAGGGTGGAGAGCATGCCGCGAATTCCCGCCCGCATGAATTCCTGCGGATTCACGGAGTCCACGTAGCGCAGCGCGATTTCGCGATAGACGTCGCCGAACAGGCCGATGTTGTCGCGGATTTGTTCGTAGAGCGAATCCTGCGGCGAGGGTTTGGTCGCATAGGCTGCGCCCACTGTCAGGAAGATCGCCAGAACGAGGGAAGTCAGTCGTGTTTTCATTCCATCCTCAGTCATTCACTTGTCAAGAGAAGCAAGGTTGAGCCGTCCGTCAAGTCGCGCCTGAATCGCGGCGAAGACTTCATCGGCGGATTTCGTGCCGTCGAGCAGCACCATGCGCGACGCGTGACGACGGCACAGATCATGATAGGCCGCGCGGACGCGCTCGAAAAAATCGCGGGCATTCTGTTCGAGGCGATCGGGTTCGCCGCGCGAGTCGCGCTGCCGCCGCTGCGAGGTTTCCCAGTCCACGTCGAGCACGAAGCTCAGATCGGGAACGAGTCCGCCCGTGGCGAACGCGTTGATCGCTTCGATTTTTTCGATTCCAAGTTCGCGGCCGCCGCCCTGATAGGCCGTGGACGAATCGTCGTAGCGGTCGAGAATCACCACCGCTTTCGGCTGGGCGAGGTGCGGCGTGACGATCTCCTCGATCAGCTGCGCGCGCGACGCGCTGTAGAGAAAAAACTCGGTGCGCGCGCACATGGAATGCCACTGCGGGTCCAGAAGAATGGAGCGGATGACTTCGCCCAGCCGGCTGCCGCCCGGCTCGCGCGAAACCAAAACGTTCCAGCCGAGCGCCGTCAGCCACGCGGCGGTGCGCTCAATCTGCGTGGACTTGCCGCTGCCGTCTATGCCTTCGAAGGTGATGAACACGGATGATCGCTGAAAGTGTGAATGGTTCCTGAGTCAACATTCCGGCAAGGACACAGTCCCTGCTCGGCGAACACACGCTTGCTATGTCTCGATAATGCGAACGCGAAAAATCGTCGGCCATTTTTTTCCGGTGAGAAAATAGTCGCCGGTCTGCGGATCGTAGGCGATACCGTTCATCGGCTGCGAATCCCTGTCGCCGCCGACGCGCGCGCGCAGCGGAGCACCGTCCACGATGGCCGTGACCGTGCCGTCGCTGACCTTGATCCGGGCGATGTAGTCGGTGCCGAGCACGTTGGCCCATAGCACTTGTCCGTCGAATTCGAGTTCGTTCAGATTATGCAGAGTACGGCTGCCGAACACGTCCGTGACCACCCATTCCTGAGAAAAATCCTCGGGGTCAAGGAAGAACAGCCGGTTCGATCCGTCGCTCATGATCAGCGTTGCGCCGATGGTGGTGAGTCCCCAGCCGTCGGTGCGGTAGGTCATGGTGCGGCGAATGTCGAGCGTTTTCTTGTCGAGTACGAAGGCGGTGGTTTCCAGCCACGTCACGAGAAACAGCTCGTCATCAAGGATCGTCAGCCCTTCGGCAAAGTAGCGGTCGGCGAGCGACGTCTGCTGCAAAATCTCGCCTGTGGCCGCGTCGAGCTTCAGGACGCGCGATTTTCCGTATTCGCCGGCGCTCTCGTAGAGAATGCCGTCTTCATAGACCAGCCCCTGCGTCCAGCAGG
>JAQTRJ010000260.1 GCA_028711875.1 bacterium
AAGAGTCCGTGTACACGATCATGGTGGACGATGCCGTCGCCGTCAGCGACTACTAACTAAAAAATGATCCCCCTTCGATTCCCCCCTTTTTAAATGGGGGAAGGGTCGGCGCATTCACTCTCTCTTCCCCCCTGAATATCAGGGGGGATAGAGGGGGGGGCGTAGCGCCGCACAGCCGTGCGCCTCTTTTACAAGTGTCATTCTGGACCCCGAGCGCTTTCTAATTTCTCATTTCTAATTTCCCATTTATCCGCGCGGGCGTCCGGAATCTCCTCCGAATTCGCCGAGCTGGGTTCAGCGCAGAAAATCCTCGCGTCATCCCGGTGGTGACTCTCCAGAGTCACCCCTCCCCCGCGCGCAACGCGGATTCATTTTCAGATTTTCGTCTTTTCGCATTTTCGCTTTTTCAAAGGTACTCCTCATGGTCAACCCCACTCACAACTACCTGCTCGCCCGCGCGCCGCTGTCCACGATGGCTTTCTCCGCGCAAATGGCCAGCGCTTCGATCTATCTAAACGGCCCCGGCGGCCAGAGCGGTGACGGTTTTCCGCTGCCTCGCGCCGGCGTCCTGACTGCCGTCCATGTGTACGACGGAACCCGCGTCCTCTCCGACACGGGAGAAATTTCCTTCACCGCCGGAGCGCGCCTGTCGGTCTACTGTCAAAGTACCGGCAGCGCGTTCAACGTCCGCGTGCGCCTCAACGGCTCCTCATGCGGCCTCGACGTCGCCGAGGTTCCCTTCAATTCGAGCCTCAAAGTCGTCGTCGAATTCTCGCTGTTCCGCGAATAGAGTCTCGCCGAGGCATGCGTCCTCGCGTGCCCGAAATTTCTTTGAAAGAAGTCCCGGGACGCCTGCCGCCGCGAACACTCGAAACCTCTTTCTCATTTCTCATTTCTCATTTCTGATTTTCCCGAGGTACTCCCATGTCCTTCACCACTCCCGACATCATCAAAACCCATCTGCTGAACAATGCCTTCGGCGAGTTTTCCGTGCGCCGCCACCCGGTTCAGCTTTCCGAATACGACGACGTCGCGCTGCCCCATCATCCGCTGGTCGAAGATTCCGACACGGTGAAATGGAACACCGAGATCGCGCCGGCGCTCGAAGGTCCGATCACGCTCTCGTCCGACAACTGGTCGGTGCTGAACGCACAGCATCTGGTCGAAGACAGCGTCGTCGTCGCGCTGACCGCCGGCCTCGAAACGGTCTATCGCGAAGAGGTGGACTATCAGGTGGACGCGGAGAACGGCCGCCTCCGCCGTGCCGCCGGCAGCGGCATCCCGGACGGACAGTCCGTGTACGTCTATTACTTCGCTTACACGCTGTTTGCCCGCGACAGCGATTACGAAATCAACGGCGCGCTGGGGACGATTCGCCGCGCACAGGGCAGCGCCATTCCCGACGGCGCGAATGTGCTCGTGGATTACTCCGTTGCCGCCGGGTCGCTCTCCGATGTGCTCATTTCGCAGGCGATCACCGAAGCCGAAGACCGGATCATTCGCGCGCTGGCCGGGGGCTATGACGAAAATTCCACCGATCAGGGACTGAAAACCGGCGCGACCGAACTCGCGCTGGCGATTCTGGCTCGCGATCAGGCCGCCGAAGTTCTCGCGCGGCTCGACAGCTCCGACTCGGCCTCGCGCGCCCGTCAGTGGGAAAGTCTCGCCGAATCGTTCGAGCAGCGCGCGTGGAAAATTCTTGCCTCGTTTCTCGATCCCTATGCGCTTCGCTCGCCGGAGGTCCGCAGCCATGACTGAGCGAAAATCCAAATCCAAACTCGAAGCCGCCACCGCCGAACCGCTGGTGATCGTGCCGGTTCCGGTGGACAAAAACGTGGCTCGCCGCAACGTGCTCGACGTTCTCTACTCGCTGGCGCGCGAGGGCAACGTCTCCGCCGCAAAACTCTTTCTCGATTGCCTGTCCGACGAAGAACCCGACCGCGAACAATCCCTCACCGCCGAAGCCGCGCTTGCCATCCTGAGCGAACAAACCAAAACAGAATCCTCGTCGTAGCGCCGCACTGCTGTGCGCAAATTTCGTAGCGCCGCATGGACATGCGCGATTTAATCGCGGCGGCGGGTCGCTGACCCGCCCCGCCTAAAAGAATCGCCGAGCCGGGCGTCCCCGCCCGGCCGCAGTGACACGATTCATTGTATCCTCTGCGTAGCGCCGCACTGCTGTGCGCGAATTTCGTAGCGCCGCATGGATATGCGCTTTTCTGAAACTGTCATTCTGGACACCGCGCGTTTCTCATTTCTAATTTCTCATTTCTGATTTGTCTTCCGCGGGCGTCCAGAATCTCATGCATGCACTTTAAAATCGCCGAGCCGGGCGTCCCCGCCCGGCCGGAACCAACCGAACAACCATGACTTCCTCCGACTTCCTCGAACTCCTCCGCTGCCAGCGCGATCCGTGGCGATTTCTCACCGCGCACGTCGTCACGCAGGACCCAAAGCGCGGCGCGCTCGCCTATCCCGATTATCCGTATCTGCGTGAGCTGATCCAAGCCGGCGAGCGGCACAAATTTCTGCTCGTCCCCAAGTCGCGGCAGATGATGGTGACGTGGACGATGGTCGCCTGCACCATATGGCGCGCGCTGTTGCGCGGGCCGGGTGTGTATCTCTTTCTCTCGCGGAACGAACGCTGCGCCGAAGAGCTGCTCACGCGTGTCCGTTTCATTCTCGACCGCCTGCCCGACTCCATGCGGCCGCGGCTCGCGCGCAGCGCCCGCGAGGAGATCGCGTTCGCCGGTCTCGATTCGCGCATTCTCTCGCTGCCCGCCACGCCCGACACGCCGCGCATGTATTCCCCCAGCGGCGTGTTCTGGGACGAGATGGCGTTCACTCCCTACGACGAAGAGATTTGGTCGGCGCTGAAACCCGCGCTCGACAGCGGCGGCCGCTTCGTCGGTGTCTCGTCCTCCGGCGGCGCGCTCAATCTCTTCGCGCGCATGGTCACTTCAGAAATGACGAACAAAGAATACTGTCATTCTGGACACGGCGCGGCTTCGTCATCGCTCATCGCTTCTCGCTCATCGCTTTTTCACATCCACCGCATCCACTACTTGCAGCATCCCGAAAAGAAATCTGAAGAATGGAAACGGAACGCCGCGCGCGGGCTTTCGGCCACGCGCTGGAAGCAGGAACAGGAAATTTCTTTCGAGACCACCAGCGATCTCGTCTACGATTGCTTCGATTCCCAGCGGCATATTCTGCGCGAAGAGTGGAAGGTCCGCCCCGACTGGGAAATCTTCCGCGCGCTCGATTTCGGTTTCCGTCATCCGTTCGTGCTCTGGATTCAGCGTTCGCCCGAGAATGAGTTCATCGTCTTCGACGAATGGAGCGGCGAGAACCGCACCACCGACGAGATGCGCGAAGCGATCCGCAACGTGGACCTGCTTCACGGCATCTCCGAAGAACGCGTGCGCTTTTCGGCCTGCGATCCCGCCGGAGCCGCCGCGCAGGACAGCGGGCTTTCGCCGGTAGATATCTTGCGCGCAACCGGAATGAAATTGCGTTATCGCTCGAGCCGGATTGCGCCGGGGATCGAGTGCGTGCGCCGCGCGTTTCTGGATGCCGCCGGAAAAACGAGCCTGCGAATTTCTCCGCGCTGCCGGAGTCTCCTCGCCGATCTCGGCCGCTACCGCTGGGCGGCCGGCCGTGACGAACCGCTGAAAGACGGCCTCTGCGATCATTCGATGGATGCGCTCCGCTACTTCTTCGTCAACCACGACACTCCGCAGACCGAACTCGCGCTCTGTCCCCGCTTGGCCGGAATTCACCGAAGGT
>JAQTRJ010000261.1 GCA_028711875.1 bacterium
ATCGTACATCTGAAGCGCTTCCTCGTGACGCCCAAGCGCAGAGATGGTATTGGCCTTGTTTAGAAGTGCCGCATAAAAGTTAGGGTTCGCATCCAGCGATGCATTAAAAGCAGAGATGGCTTCCGCGTAACAACCCAACTTGGTAAGGCTGACTCCTTTATTATTAAGCGCGTCGCGATCGTTAGGATTAATCTTCAGCACAGCATCAAAGGATTGAATCGCCTCCTCATACCGGCCCAAGGCGTTCAGGCAATTTCCCTTATCATTGAGCGCTTCGCACATTGTGGGAGCGTACTGTAATGCAAGGTCGTAGTTCACCAAAGCCTGCAAGTGGTCGCCCCCTAAATCATCCATTAAACCTAAATAGAATAGGGCTTCCGACCGTTTTTCATTTGAAAGTATGGGAATGGACAGAGTTTCCTTGAAGAAGCGCCGAGCATCGTCATATCTCACATCAGAGAAGGCAAGCACTCCGAGTTCAAATGGTGCTTCGGCAATACGCGCGTATTCATTCCGGCAGACAGCCAAAGACTCACGATAAGCTTCAACCTCACTTTGTCTCATGCTATCTGCCATAAGAGCTGCCATCTCGGCGACCCGACGTTCATATTCCTCTGGTGTGCAGATGGTTGCCTTCTGGCCGTCATGAATGATGATGAGAGAATCAGCGGCAAGGTCTTTCGACTCGTCTGGCCATAATCCGTAAACAAAGGCAAACGCGCCAAGCAGGATTAAAACAACTTGTGCGACTCTATGCAGAATACGATGCTTGTGGTTAGCCCTGTTCTTATGAAAAATGTCAAACAGGCTAGCTGCGACGAAAATAATGCCAAGAATTATGATTATCGGTTTCATCATGTCTATACTGTACTACCTGCCGTCACATTTTCTCTTTGATTTCGTTCCGGCCGGGTTACGCGCGGTGGAGTGACTCTGGAGAGTCACCACCGGGATGTTGCGCTGAACCCGGCTCGGCGGTGACCAACATCTCCCTCCACTTTGTGGGGGGATTAAGGGGGGTTGCTTCGCCGAGCCGTGCGTCCTCGCGCGGCCGGAATTTCTTTCGCCGCGGCGAATCTCCCGATTCGCCCGAGACCATCGCGCATTTCCATGCGGCGCTCCGACCGAATCGCACGGCCGTGCGCGGCTACGGAAGGATCACAAGGCTTTTCGCGGCGGCGGGTCGCCGACCCGCCCCGTCCCTGATTCCGGCGGGGTCAGCGACCCCGCGCGGCGCGAGAAGGACACAATGAATTGTGTCACTACCAAATGCGAGAAACGGGCACGACGAATCGGCCCCTACGGAACACACTGCCGCGTGAAACTCCAGAGGGCGATGCAATCGGCCCCTACGGCCCTTCATCATTCATCGTTTCCCATGTTGCCGTTCCGCAACATTCCGCGCCGGGGCATTCGATTTGCATAGGAGAAATCGAGTACCCCAAATCCGACTACCCGATGCGACTTTGTTCGACCAAAGACCTCTGTCCTGGCATGCAAGTGGCCCGCGATATCTGCGATGAGCGGCTGGAACTGCTCATCGCCGCCGGTATCGAACTCGACCTTCGCATGATCCAGCGGCTGGCCGATCTCGAAATCGCCGACGTCTATATCCACGAACCGGGCACCGACGACATCATCCCCCGCGACGACGTGGTGTCGGATAAAACCCGCCGCAAAACCCACAAGCTGTTGCAGCGCACGTTCGGCGATCTAACCAGCCTCGCCGACATGAGCGAATTCGCCAACGAAGACGTCGTCACCATTTTACAGTACGACGACCGCTTCGCCAACGCCGTGTCGGTGTCGCACTTTCACGAAGTCGTGCACAGCACGGTGGACGATCTGTTCGTGCGCCACGAGGATATTTTCGAGACCCCCGTCGTCAAGCGCTACCTCGACCGCAAATACGAGCACGCGCTGAATACGTCCGTGCTGGCGATCATGCTTGGCCGCGCGTTCCACTATCCGCCGGAAAAACTCGTCGTGCTCGGCACTTCGTCCATGCTGCACGACGTCGGCAAACTCATCTTCCCCAAGCTGACCTCCAAGCACTATCGCGATCTGACCAGCGAAGAGCGCCGTCGCCTGCGGCTGCATCCGGCGGCGGGAGCGGCCATTCTCTCGCGCGGTGGCGGCAACACCGCTCTCGAACAAGCCACCATCCGCCAGCATCATGAACAACAGGACGGCCGCGGCTATCCGCTCGGACTCATGGGCGATAATCTACCACCGGTCGAATCGCGCGCCCCGCGCCATCGCGAAATCATCCGCTACGCGGAAATTCTCGCCGTGGCCAACGCTTTCGACAATCTCATCAACGGCGATTTGGTCGTCGAACCGATGTCCCCCGTCAAGGCGATGGAAACGCTGGTACGCGGCGCGGGAACGCTCTACAATCGCGCCGTCGTTTCGGAAGCTCTGCGCATCATCAACGTCTATCCGGTCGGCTCGATCGTCGAGATTCGCATCGGCGATCAACTCTTCGAGACCGGCGCGCGCGGCGTGGTGCGTCGCGGCAACCACCAATACCTGAACCGCCCGGAAATTCTCGTGCTCTGGGATCGCCGCGGTCAGCGCTGCGCGCCGCGCGTCCTCGATCTCAACCAACACCCCGGCGTCGAAATCGAACTCGTTTAATTCCTACTCGTCCTTCTTCTCGCCCCACTCCTTGAGCCGGTAGTGGAGATAGCGGCGCGAAATTCCCAACACTTCCGCCGCGCGGCTGCGGTTGCCGCCGACCATCGAGAGCACTTTCAAGATGTGATTGCGCTCGGCGGTCTTCCAGCTCTGATCCGCCGCGTCTGCGCTGAATCCGTTCGCTTCCTGCAGCATCACGTCATCCGCTTCGATGCGGTCGCCCTGCGCCACCACCAGCGCGCGCGCGACGGCGTTCTCCAGCTCGCGCACGTTGCCCGGCCAGTGATAGGCGGACAATCGCCGAAGCGCGTCGGGCGAAATTCCGATCGAGCGATTCGCCGGCGAGTGTTTTCCGAGAAAATGCCGCACGAGAAACGGCACGTCGGAGAGCCGCTCGCGCAGCGGCGGAACCGTGATCGGCAAAATGAACAGGCGATAGTAGAGGTCTTCGCGGAAGCGCGCGTCCTGCACCGCTTTTTGCAAATCCTTGTTGGTGGCGGTGATGATCCGCACGTCGGCCTTGCGCGTGCGCGTGTCGCCCACCGCGCGGAATTCTCCCTCCTGCAGAAAGCGCAGCAGCTTCGTCTGCAAATCGGTGGGGATATCGGCCACCTCGTCGAGAAACAACGAACCGCCCGCCGCCGCTTCCACGAGTCCCGGCTTGTCGGATGTCGCGCCGGTGAACGAGCCTTTCTTGTGACCGAACAGCTCGCTTTCGAACAATTGCGGCGATACGTTGCCGCAATAGAGCGCCATGAACGGCCCAGCCGCTCGCGAACTGCGCGCGTGAATTTCGCGCGCGACGAGTTCCTTGCCCGTTCCCGATTCTCCGAGAATCAGCGCGGGCAGCTCCGACGCGGCTACGCGCTCGATCATGGCAAACAGCGCCTGCATCGCGGGCGCTGAGCCGATGAGCAGCGCGCCGCCCCCGGCCCGCGATTCCGTGCGCGCGCGCTCGTAGCGGCGGGCGTTTTCAATGGCCAGCGTGGAAAACGCGGCCAGCGTGCTCAGCGGAGCCAGATTGCGCTTCTGAAACCGCGTGCGATCGCTGCGGCTGTCGAGATAGATCGCGCCGATAATTCCCTCGCGCGCGGCCAGCGGCACGATCGCCGCCGACTG
>JAQTRJ010000262.1 GCA_028711875.1 bacterium
GGCGGCAAACTGACTCCGTCCAGCGGGGATTTCACGGGCGGATGGTTCAGATGGGAAGGCAGATTTTTCTGAAGAAAACGGCGAAAAGCATAGGCCGTGGGGAAAACTCGCTCGGCGGCGCGAAGCGGCAGAAGTCCGCACGAATCCACCGCCTCGATGCGAAGATTCATGCCTGAGAATGATTCGGAAAGCTGCCGACGGAAAAATCGGGTTGGATATTCATCCGTCACCACAACGCAGGCATTTTGGGCCAGGGCACATAGGAGCGCGCATCCTTCGCCGGATTTTTTCTCGATGACAGGATCGTAGC
Source organism: bacterium (assembly GCA_028711875.1). Lineage (GTDB taxonomy): Bacteria > Electryoneota > RPQS01 > RPQS01 > RPQS01 > JAHJDG01. Next base: position 311 of record JAQTRJ010000262.1, read on the forward strand.
GCGCCGCCGACGGATCGAGTTTCTCCCCGAGATCAGTCATCCCTTCCATTGCGAATGCATGCAACCTCTCTGAGGCCCATGGATAGTCCAGCGGAAGGATGTCCACAACCACCAGCGGCCGCGCGAGCCTGCGCGCCCACCAAACCGCTCGCTGGAGCGAGAAATTATACGTCACGCGGCGATTCGTCCGCATCCAATAGAGTACATAGTGCCCCTCCGCTCGGGGCGGCATGTCACGATGAACAAACAGACGGATATCCGGGACGACTGGCATGGTTGCTTGAGGAAACGAATCGGCTATTACAGAGTAACAATTTCCGGTTTCATATTCAATTCGCAAACATTCGTCAGGAGGACATGCCTTTTCTTGCCGATTGGCAACCGCCTGTCTAAAACCGAAGTACTTTCCGGGACAAACTCTTCGCGGCACGGATTATTGTCTTGCCACATCGCTTGCATGCTATATATTATACACTTACTCGACAATGGAACATCGGATCAAGCCTTGACTCTGAGTTTTCGGTTGGCTATCTTTGTGTGCTTGAAGGGGCAGTAGCTCAGCTGGGAGAGCACCACGTTCGCAACGTGGGGGTCGGCGGTTCGAGCCCGCTCTGCTCCACAATTCGCTGATTGGATATCGCCGGGTCCCGTGCAAGGGATGTCCGCCCAACCCCGCCAGGACCGGAAGGTAGCAACGGTAAGCGGTTCATCACTGTGTTGCGGATCAGCCTGGCGATATCCAATCAGCGATACTTTTTTTTATATCTATTGAACAAATGGTCACTTAGCCAAATAAATGACGTAACGCTAAAATTTTCCTAAAAATCCGAATCGCTTGTGGGGTTTTCTTGAGTTGACATTTCGGGCCGAAACCACTATCTTGAGTGTTTCCGATTGCCCATTCTTGCCAGACGATTTTCCCTCCTCATTAGTTCATGGCTTATCAAGTCCTTGCACGGAAATGGCGGCCCCGGCGGTTTTCGGAAATCGTCGGGCAACGGCATATCACTCAGACGATCCAGAATGCTCTGCGGCAGGATCGCCTCGCCCATGCACTCCTCTTTACCGGCCCGCGAGGAGTGGGAAAGACCTCTACGGCGAGAATTCTGGCCCGCGCCGTCAACTGCCCCAATGTGGATTTGGCTGGCGACGCCGAGCCGTGCAACGAATGCGAAACCTGCAAGGCGCTGTTCGAGGATCGCGAGATGGACGTGATCGAGATGGACGCCGCTTCGCACAACAGCGTTGAGGACGTGCGCCGTCTGAACGAAAATTGCCGGCTGTCTCCGGTGGCGGGACGGAAAAAAATCTACATTATTGACGAAGTCCATATGCTGTCGCGGAGTGCGTTCAACGCGTTTCTCAAGACGCTCGAAGAACCTCCGTCGCATGTAATCTTTATTCTGGCCACCACCGATCCCCAACTCGTTCCGGCTACGATCCGCTCGCGCGTGCAGCGCTTCGATTTTCGTCCGCTGCAGCCCAAACAGATCGCTCCCCATCTCGCACACATCTGCGAGTCGGAGAGCTGGGCGGCCGATCCCGAAGCGCTGTGGCTGATCGCCCAGCGCGGCGACGGATCGCTGCGCGATGCGGAAGGCTTGCTCGATCAAGTCATTTCCTTCGCCGGAGACCGGATCACGATGGAGATCGCCCGCGACGTCCTCGGCATTCTGCCCGGCGAGTTGCTGGCCGAGGCGACCCGGCTGATTGCCCGCCACGATTCCGCGAGCGTTCCTCTCTATCTTGAGCAGCTGGCCGCGCGCGGTGTGGATTACTCCGATTTGCTGCGCGCGCTGCAGAGCTATTGGATGGACCTCGTCTTCGCCAAAGAGGAGCTTCCGATCTCGGGACGCAGCGACGCGGAAATCGCCGCAATGATGGAAGCGGGCACCGAACTCGGCGTGGAAGACTTGTTCCGGCTGATTCGCCTCGCGGAGACGCTGGAGGATTCGATCAAGTGGTCGCTTTCGCCCCGCGTACGCTTCGAGATTTCGTTTCTGCGCTGGACGACGCTGGATCGCGTGGCGACGATCCGCGATATTCTGGATCAGATCGGCGGACGCGCCGCGTCGGCCGCACCGCTTTCTTCTCCCGCGCCCGCCCCCGTTCGAACGGCGGCCAAACAGACATCGCTTGCCAACGAAGCGGATGCACCGACACCGCGTACTCCTTCTCCTTCGCCCGAGCGCAGCGGTCCGCTTGAGCTGACAACTATTCAGACGCGCTGGCCGGAGATCATCACGGCTCTGAGCAAACGCAGTCCCGCTGCGGTCGTCGGAAAGACCGGCTGGATTCCCGAGGAATTCTCCGGAAAAAAATTGACGATCCGCTGCGCCATCGAGGGTAAGTTCGCGTTCGATCAAATGAAAAACCAATTCCCGCAGCTTTCCGTCGTCTTGGAGGAGTTGCTCGGAATACCGTTCACGCTGATCGCGGCGGCGCCCACGGCGAAATCCGCGCCGTCCGCTAAGAAGACTCCGCCGCTCGTACCGCCGTCGTCTTCCGACGAAGGCTTGTTCTCCAGTCTGATGAACCGCTTCGGAGGCATCGAAGTGGATCCCCGGCAAACCCCTGAGCCTGAGTAACCGTGAGCACTGACGTTTCCAGATTCTCGCCGTCCCTCGAGCGGCTCGTCCAGCAGATCGCCAAGCTTCCTGGTCTGGGACGCAAGTCGGCCGCCCGGCTGGCATTGCATATTCTTCGTCAACCTGAAAGCGATGCGCGCGCACTGGCCGAGGCGATTCTCGAGGTTAAGAGCAAAATCACGCTCTGCCGTGTGTGCTCCAATTTCACCGAGAACGATCTGTGCTCGATCTGCTCCGATCCCAAACGCGATCGCGCGCTGGTCTGCGTCGTCGAGACTCCCAGCGACGTCCTGCGTCTTGAGAAGACCGGCAGCTATCGGGGGCTGTATCACGTGCTGGGCGGAGTGCTCTCGCCGCTTGAAGGCGTCGGCCCGGACGACCTGCGCGTCCGCGAACTGATGGAACGACTGCAGGATGGCAGCGTTCGCGAAGTGATTCTGGCCCTCAACTCCACACCGGACGGCGACGCAACGGCTCTCTATCTGAGCCGCCTGCTTAAAGGCAATCCCGCCGCGGTCTCCCGTCTGGCACGCGGAGTCCCGGTCGGCGCCGAAATCGAACACGTGGATGAAGCCACTCTGTCCAGCGCCATGCAGGCGCGAACGCCGCTGTGAACCTACCGGCTGTAACAACCTCATATAGATCGGAGCTCCCGTGATTCCAGGATTCAGCCTCGCCAATCAGATCACTCTATCGCGTCTGGCGCTCGGCCCGCTCTTTCTCGTGGTCTATCTCTGCGGCTGGGAGTATTCTGTGGAAGCGGCGCTGCTGGTGGCGATCCTGATCGAAGCGTCCGACGTAGCCGATGGGATCACCGCCCGCGCCCGCAAACAGGTGTCCGATGTG
>JAQTRJ010000263.1 GCA_028711875.1 bacterium
ATTCATGCCTCTCTTTTAATCCTATGCATTTCGTGCGTTCACTGCAAACTCTGCGTCTGAATCGCACGGAAATATTACTCACCTCCCAGAATAAAAAATTTCGAGAGGCATAGCAAATAATAAGACCGCGCCTGAAATATTCAAGCGCGGTCTCAAAAACATCTTTCCATCTGGGCTATGAAACCGCCCGGCACCGTCCGGTGGCCACACAGGTCGCCCAGCCCACTCCCACCACCGGCACAATGATCGTTAACAACACCAGCGGATTCACGGCAAACAACGTGATTCCAATCACCGCATCCAGCCACACTCCCGCCGACCGCAAGCTGTCCATCATCATCCGCCACAGCGTGTGTCCGCTGATAGCAAGCAACAGACCAACGGTGAAAAACGATACGGCGATCTTCGTCGGCTCCCAAACCCGAACCCAGCTCGGTTCGGGACGCGCCGCGTAGATCCGGGCACGTGCCACCACCTGCTGCGTGAACAACGCCGACGGCTCCCGCCAGTCCTGCTCGCTCAAATAACGATCTATTTGCTGAGAAACGCTGAAAGCATTCGCCAGCTCCTCGTCCCCGGCCAGCCACTCCTCGATTTCCCGGCGTTCCTCTTCCGGCAAGCCGCCATCCATGTATTCAGGCAGCTTCCGGTAGACGTCTTCTCGAATCATGTCAATCCCTCCCGGTCAGGCTCCCGTCCCAGCAGGCGATCCCGCAGCCACGCCTTGCCCCGAAACAGGTAGCTCTTCACCGTTCCCATCGGCACACTCATAATGTCGGCAATTTCTTGATATGACAAATCTTTCAAATAATACAACGAAATCGCGGTTCGGTAATGGTCAGGCATTTGGGCAATCAGCGGACCCATACGGGCTTTCAGAACCACCTCTTCGGCATAGTCGTTCGCCTCGCCCGACCGCACCTGCGGCATGGAAAACAGGCTCGGATCATCCAACGGAATATGCGCTGCCCGGCCTCGCGCAGACTTCCCCTCCGCAATACATAAGTTTATGGTTATTCTATAAATCCAAGTAGACAGTTTGCACTCGCCACGGAATTTCGGGAGTGCTTTCCAGACCCGGAGAAACACCTCCTGAGCCAAATCCTCCGCTCCATCCGGCCGCCCCGTCATTCGGGCAGCAAGATTCAGAACCATTGCCCGATAATGACTTACCAGCTGGGCAAAGGCTCGTTCGTCCCCCCGATGAAGCTGGCGCAGAAGCAGCGCCTCATCCACAATCGGCTCGATTTGCTTGAGTGCTGAAATACCCTTCTACCTCCATTGGAGTGCGAGTCGTCCGCTTTGTTTCACTCGCACGTTTCCCGCCCGCTAAGGAAAAATCGGCTCCGTTCCTTCCACGTCGTGAGAGAAAATGAGCGGGTGACTTGCGTTCCCGCGCAACTTTCGCTACAATATGCACTCTTACAGATAGGCGGCAGAAGGCATCGGCCCGGCCGCCCATCGCGCAACTGTCCTTGAAATCTCTAATAGAAGGGATCGGCCATGGATACCGACACACTGGCCATGCTCATCGGGCTGGTCGCCGTTCTCGGAACCTTTGTCGTGGTGATCGTCATCGTGCTGGCCGCGCTCCGCAGCCGCCGAATCCGCAATGAAATGCTCCACCGCGAGCGAATGCTGGCTCTGGAAAAAGGCGTTCCCGTGCCCATGGACTATGCGGACTCACCCCGCCACCGCCGTCCCTATGTGGTGGGATTGATCTGGGCCGGCATCGGACTGGGAATCATTATTTGGGGAAGCATTGAGGGAGAATCGGATATCAACGCGTGGGGCTTCATTCCGCTGTTCGTTGGCGTCGCCCTCCTCATCGGAGACTATGTCGCCAGTCGGCGCGAACGGAAGAACGATAGCGACTCAGCAGCGTTTCCTGCGGATCACCAGTAAGATCCGGGTTCGGAAAATCCGTCATGAAATGAAGGCCGCGGCTCTCGCGGCGCGACAGCGCGCTCTCGACGATCAGATCGGCGATCACCACCAGATTCCGAAGCTCCACCAGCGGACCGTTGACGCGCGTCCGGCGAAAGAAGTCCTCCACTTCATGCCGTAATAGCTGCAGCCGCCGCCGGGCGCGTTCCAGCCGCAATGTGGAACGAACGATGCCCACGTAGTCCCACATAATCATGCGGATCTCATCACGATTGTGCTCCACGAGCACCCACTCCTCGGCGTTCACCGTTCCCTCCGCCGACCACTCCTCCGCCTCGGGCAGCGGCGGAGCTTCCCGAAGCCACTCCCGACAGCTGTTCGCCGCCTGATCGGCGAACACCACCGCTTCCAGCAGCGAATTCGAGGCCAGCCGGTTAGCCCCATGCAAGCCGGTCATGGCGACCTCGCCCACCGCGAACAGGCCGGGCAGACTCGTCCGCGCTTCCAAGTCCGTGAGCACCCCCCCGCACTGATAATGCGCCGCCGGAACCACCGGAATCGGCTCCTTCGTGAAGTCAATCCCGCGCGCGCGGCAAATCTCGTCAATCTGCGGAAACTCCTCGCGCAGCGCGTCGGCGGAAAGATGCGTGCAGTCGAGGACCACGAACGGATCGCCGCGCTTCTTGAGTTCCGCGTCAATCGCCCGCGCCACGATATCCCGGGGAGCCAATTCCCGACGGTCGTCGTATAAATGCATGAACGGCTCGCCGCTGCGCGTCCGCAGCACAGCCCCGAATCCGCGCATCGCCTCGGTAATCAACGCCCGCGGGCGGCTGCCCGTATCCGGCTCATAGAGCGTGGTCGGGTGAAATTGAAAGAACTCGAGATTACCGACCACCGCTCCCCCCCGCCACGCCGCCACCACGCCGTCGGCCGTGGCGATCGCCGGATTGGTCGTGTGGAAATAGACCATCCCCGAACCGCCCGTGCACAGGATCACCGCCTTCGCTTCGATGGCCTCAACCACGTCCCGCGGCTCATCGAGGACGTAGGCCCCGAAGCAGCGCGGAGTGTGTCCGCTTTCAAACGCCCGGCGGCTGCGCGGAGCCATGAGCAGATCAATCATCACATGATGCTCGAGCAGTTCGAGCCGTCCGCTGGCCCGCGCTTTCTGGAGCAGCACCGACTCGATCTCCTGCCCGGTACGATCGTGATGATGGAGAATCCGCGACCGGCTATGGCCGCCCTCCCGCGCCAGTGCCAGCTCTCCTTCGCGACGGGTGAACCGCACTCCCAAATCCATGAGTTCCCGGATGCGCGCCGGGGCTGTCTCCACCACCAGCCGCACCGCTTCCGGCCGACATAATCCGGCTCCCGTGCGCAGCGTGTCCTCCATATGAATGCGGAAGTCGTCGTCCTTGCCGGTCACCGCCGCAATCCCGCCCTGCGCCCAATTGGTGGCCGTGTCCGCCGAATCCTTCTTGGTGACAAGAATCACATCGGCATATTGCGACGTTTTAAGTGCTAAACTAAGCCCGGCGATGCCGGAGCCGATAATGAGAATGTCCGTTCGCTTTCTCGGCACGGGAAATTTCCTTTAGGTAGGAGTTCCCGATAATGTACGAAGGATCGGGACGTTTATCAAGAACGGGGCGTCCGCTTCTCTGGTACCCGAAAGATCGCCATGAAGACTTTTACCCGGTCGCTTGACCCCATTCTCCTCGATTTCTGGTACGGACATGCCGCACCCGGCCGTATCGGACTCATCGGCATTGACGTTATCACCGCCCGGATCATCGGTTGGGCGGAACGCCGTGTCACCGCCGATCATCAGCCTTCG
>JAQTRJ010000264.1 GCA_028711875.1 bacterium
GCGGATTTCCGACACGCGCGCGAGATTTCCTTCCCGTTCCGCTTTCTGTTCATCGAGGTGCGATTGTTCGATCTGCTCCTTCAGAGAGCGAATCGTCTGAATCACGCCCTTTTCCGTCTCCCACTGCGAGCGCAGCGTCTTCTCCTGCTCTTTCAGCTCGACGATCTCTTCCTCGATCCGCGCCAGTCTCTCCTTCGAGGCCTCATCGCGTTCGCGGGCGACGGCAACTTTTTCGATTTCAAGCTGGCGAATGCGCCGCACCAGCGCGTCAATCTCTTCGGGCATCGAGTCAATTTCCAGCCGGAGCCGCGACGCCGCTTCGTCAATCAGGTCAATCGCCTTGTCGGGCAGAAAACGATCCGTGATATATCGCTGCGAGAGCGTGGCCGCCGCGATCAGCGCGCCGTCGGTAATCCGCACGCCGTGATGGACTTCGTATTTTTCCTTCAGCCCGCGCAGAATCGAAATCATGTCCTCGACCGACGGCTCGGTAATCAGAATCGGTTGGAATCTCCGCTCCAGCGCGGCGTCCTTCTCGATCTGCTTGCGATATTCGTCAATCGTCGTCGCGCCGATGCAGTGCAGTTCTCCGCGCGCGAGAGCGGGCTTCAAGAGATTCGACGCATCCATCGAGCCTTCCGCCCGTCCCGCACCGACGAGGTTATGCAGCTCGTCAATGAACAGAATGATTCCGCCTTCCGCGCCGATCACTTCCTTTAAGACGGCCTTCAGTCGCTCCTCGAATTCGCCGCGGAATTTCGCTCCCGCCACCAGCGCGCCCAGATCGAGCGCGACGACTCGTTTATGCTTGAGATTTTCCGGCACGTCGCCGGACACGATACGCTCTGCGAGTCCTTCGGCGATGGCGGTCTTGCCCACGCCCGGCTCGCCGATCAGCACCGGATTGTTTTTCGTCCGCCGCGAGAGCACCTGAAGAACACGTCGAATTTCCTCGTCGCGGCCGATCACCGGATCGAGTTTTCCGCGCCGCGCGAGATCGCACAGATCGGGGCCGTATTTGTCGAGCGCGCGATATTTTTCTTCGGGTGTCTGATCCTTGACCCGCTGTCCGCCCCGCAGATCCTTCATCGCCCGCAGCACGCCATCGTGCGTCACGTCCAAATCCGCGAGCAGTTTCTTGAGCGCGGGATCATCGCTCTGCGTCATGGCGAGCAACAAATGTTCGACCGAGAGAAACTCGTCGCCGAGCGCGCTCATCTCTTTCAGCGCCGCCTCGAAAATGCGCGAAGTCGCCGGATCGAGATACGTCTGCCCGACCGAGCCGCTCACCATCGGCAGCTTGGCAAGCTCGATCTCCACCAGCCGTTGCACGTCATCGGGTCGCTGGCTGAGCTTGGCGAGAATTTCCCGCGCCACGCCGTCCGCGTCGCGCAGCATTCCCGAGAGCAGATGCAGCGGCGCGAGCGCCTGATGGCTCTTCTCCCGCGCCATCCTCCCCGCCGCTTCCAGCGCCTCCTGCGCCTTGATCGTCCATTGATCTATGTTCATATCAGAAATCCTATCTAGTTTGTAGGGGCCGATTCATCGTGCCCTTTTCTCCGCCGAGCCGGGTTAAGCGCTCACCGCACTTCCGCATGAGCACATCTCACTGCGCGTAACCCGCCCGGAACCTTTCCCTTTCGTAGGGGCGGGTTAAGGTACTCCGCAACCCGCCCGGAATCTCTCCCGTTTGGTAGGGGCCGATTGCATCGCCCCCCCGTAGATGCAAACGGCAGTTTGCCACTCGGGGCCGATTCATCGCGCCCTCTTCTCCCGCGCCATCCGCCCCGCCCCTTCGAGTGCCTCCTGAGCTTCAATCGTCCACTGATTTATGCTCATGGATTGCTTTCACCATTCAATAATGGAATTCCCTTCTCAAAATATTTTTGCTGGATTGAAATGATAATATCCAATGACTTCCATATCTTCTCTAAAGCTTCGATTGTCATATCCGCTAACAAGCGGGAAATCTATATAGTTGTCTCCCTGGATCGCATCACACAGTTTGCATGAATTTGCCCAGTAGCGAGACTGGGTTTTCTTGTTCTTCACATATTTCATTGTTGAAGGAAATGCCTCGGCAACATACTCCGGTCGAAATCCTTCCCATTTTCTTTTTCCCGGCCAAGTATAAACGAATATTCTTTTTTTGCATCGCCAGCATGGTACAATCATGAATCTGAAGAACCGTGTTGGAAGGATGATATTTAAATGCTGAGCGAGTTCTCGCGCTTCCCGCATGAATGGCTCATAGGCTTCATCGCATTTGACCCTAAATTCATCGCGCCTTTTCTTCGCCTCAATTTCCTCTTGTTCAAAGAACTTCTGTTTTTCAATTTCGTATTTCTCTTCTTGTTGCCTGAATATTTCCTCTTTCAAGCGTTTTTGTTCTGCTTCAACATTGAACTTCTGACAGGCGGCGCAAATTGTAAATGTCGCTTGATGGTTTATCATTTTCCATTGCAATGGATCACGAATCACCTCCTCTGCTTCAACTTCAAAATATGTGATACCCCCCTTTCCAAGAAATTCAGATTTATTCTCTTCTACATAGTGTGTTTGATGTACTTCAACAGCATAATTGGCAATTCCGTTTATCAGAAGCGCAACGTCTAGACGAAAGACCCTGCCACCTATATTTATACCATATTCCAATACACCTTCCTCGATATCGTTTGGAATTGGCCAAAAAATATCTTCACCGCATTGCTCGCATTTGTAAAGGACTATTGGTGCCTCAGTCTCGCCTGCCTTCCATTTTCTTATTGCCTCTACTATCCTATGCTGTGCTTCACCATGCGTTACTCTATCAGGCGAGCACAAGGCATTTGGCTTATGAGCAAAATGTGTCAGTTTAGTTCTTCCACTCTTTAGTGGTTTCCTCCCACATCGAAGTATGAGCGACGTCCCACATCCTGGAGCAGGACACTTGTAGCAATGCTCTTTTGTTGCTTGGTTAGGTGCAACAAGTTGTCCAGTGTCATCAACTCCGACTGGAACTCTGAATTTCGCTACTTGATCATCTGCCACGCTTCTGGCCTCAGATTGGAGTTCGAACTGAAATCGCCTCGACATTCCCTCACAAAACAGATAGCTACTTTCGTCACCTTTTTATTGCCCGCGATTCCACCCGTTCCCCTACAGTATCTGCAGTGTGATGGTCACTATTATAAACGAAGGACGCAAGTTCGTGCGCGGTTACGAATGAAAAACTAGCGTCGGTCTCCGACCATCCCCATTCCTCTCACAATTTCTCCGCAATCCCAATATAACCAACACCGCTTGACTTATTACAAATGATTTGTTATATTGGGGCAACATCATCCAGCAAGATGATGTCCTTGATAAACATCGCCCGCCCCTTCTCCTCCAACTTTTGGGAGGACAGAGGGGGATCGAAGCGAACGAAGTCGTCTGGATCAAGGTCTCTTCTCATCCTTCATCCTTCCGCCTTCATCCTTCCTCGTGATGCCGACGCGACCCCGCCCCACTCCTCTCACTACGCACCGATTGAAAGAGTGTCTCCCCCACCCTTCCCCCCTTAGAATAAGGGGGGAATTGAAGGGGGGTACGGTGCTGAGCCGCCGAGAATCCCGCGCCCTTACCAGCCCTCTCGCTACGCACCGATATAAAGGCTGGGCGATCTTGATGCATCCTCAAAGATTTTAATTTTTTCGGGACCGCCAAGTTTTGTTCTTGATCAAATCTCGTCCAACAACGGGACAA
>JAQTRJ010000265.1 GCA_028711875.1 bacterium
CAAACCCAGCATGACTTCGGTCGCAATATTATTCCATCGCTGATCGAACGCGACGAACGAGTGATGGCCTATCCATTTCGAGACGAACGCACGGGTCGCCGCGCCTACTGGCGGGACATCGGGACGCTGGATTCCTTTTACACGGCGAATCTCGATTTGGCTGATCCCTATCCCGAGATTGACCTATATGAGACGCGCTGGCCGATTCGCACTTATTTCGGACAGTTTCCTCCGGCGCGTGTTGTGGATTCAAGTGTGGAACTCGGACTTCACGGCACGGTGGTGGACTCCCTCATCTCATCCGGGTGCATCATCTCGGGTGGAAAAGTGGAACGGTCCGTGCTTTCGCCGCAGGCGCGCGTTCATACCGGAGCTGAAGTCTGCGCGTCCATTCTGATGGAACGGGTTGATGTGGGACGTCGGGCGGTGGTGCGCCGCTCGCTGATTTGTCCCGGTGTCCAGATTCCCGACGGCGCAGTGATTGGCGTGGATGACGCGGCGGATCGGTCGAGGTTTGTAGTCACTCCCCACGGTGTCGTGGTCGTTCCGGGAGATTTTGCATGGTAAGCAGCGAGCCGCTACCGGTTCTTTTTCTATGGCATCATCATCAGCCGTTCTATCAAGGGCCGGATAGGGCGCGGCCGGTGTTGCCGTGGGTGCGTTTGCATGCGGCGCGGGGATATTTGGACACGGTGACGGCAGCTCGCGAAAACGAAGCGGCGGTCACGTTCAATTTTTCGCCCTGCCTTCTCGAGCAACTGATTGCGGCGAAAGACTTGGATCCGCGCGATGAATTCGAGCGCATCGCCTTGATTCCTCCTCCCGATCTCACGGTGGACGAGAAGAGCTTCCTGCTCGCGAAGTTCTTCTCAGTCAACTGGAGCGTGCACGTCAGACCCCATCCCCGCTATTCCGCTCTGTTGGCCAAACGCGGGGAACGACCGGATCAAGCGGCCTTGCTCCGCACGCTGGAAGAGTTCACCCATCAGGACTATATGGATTTGGCGGCGCTGTTTCATCTGTCGTGGATGGGTTTTGCCGCGCGGCGCAGACCGGACGTCGCAGAGCTGCTGAAGAAGCAGTCGGATTACACGCGGGATGATTTGCTGCTGATTGTGCGCGTGCAGCGCGAGATTATGGACGGAATAGTTCCCGCCTATCGCGAGCTGTATGACCGGGGGACGATCGAAATCTCGGTCTCGCCTTATACGCACGCGATCCTGCCTTTGCTGTGCGGCACGCAATCGGCTGCCCCTGATATTCCCCGTCAGCAGCTCCCGCAGCCCGACTATCGTTATCCCGAGGACGCCGTCGCGCAATTGAAATCGGCTCGCGAGCTCCACGAGCGGCTCTGGGGGCTGCCTGCGCGGGGGCTTTGGCCCTCGGAAGGATCAGTCAGCGAAGAAGCCCTCGATCTTGTCGCAACTTGTGGCTTCGAGTGGCTGGCCACGGATCAGGGAATCCTGGAACGCAGCGATCGAACCCGAGCGGACGGCGCCGCCCATTTCACATCGTATAACTGGGCGCATTCGGATCGCACCCTGCGGCTTTTTTTCCGGGATCGCGGCTTGTCCGATGGCATCGGCTTCCGCTATTCATCCATGAATCCGACGGAGGCTGCGGCCGATTTAACCAGCAGTCTTCGTTATATCGAGAAGGAGTCGCGCCCGAATCCCGTCCGCTGTGTTGTGATTGCCCTGGACGGAGAGAATCCGTGGGAGAACTACCCGGACGGCGGTGAGGGATTCCTCCAGAGCGTCTATCACTCGATTCGTGCCGACAAGCGCCTGCAATTGACCACGTTTTCGCGACAATCTGAGCACACCGCAACCGAGCGGATTCATCGCATTCATGCGGGATCGTGGATTGACGCCAATTTTAGAATCTGGATCGGCGACCCGGAAAAAAACCGGGCGTGGATGGAATTGGAACGCGCGCGCGCGCGCCTGCAGGATCTTCTCGCAGGTGATCCGCGCCTCGGCGAGTGCCGGAAATGGCTGATGCGGGCGCAGGGATCCGACTGGTTCTGGTGGTTTGGCGAACCGTTTACATCACCGTACGATTCTCATTTCGACGAGTTGTTTCGATCTTATCTCAAGGCTGTTTACATGTCGGCTAATTTCGTCCCGCCGCTTAGTCTCGAGAATCCTATCTCGAGTCCGCTGCCGGAAGAGCGAAGACTGCAACCATTTTTCCCGATCTCGCCGCAAATTGACGGTCGCGAGACCTCCTTCTACGAGTGGATGGGTGCGTCTCGCATTGATCCCCGACAATACGGCACCGCGATGGGACGAAGTGAACACCCACTGCGTGCCGCATTCTATGCTTTTGGCGAGCGTGATCTGTTTTTCCGATGCGATCCCGCCGCTACGATCCATCCGCAAACCGAGATGGCGCTGGTGCTTCACGTCGTGGGGCAGAAGTCGCAAAAGATCTCGATACCATTCCATAACGAACGGTTGTCTCAGACAGAGGATGGGTGTCGTTGGGTGCGCGGAGACGTCATCGAAATTGCGCTCGCGTACGACGCGGTCGGGATTGTTCCCGGCGGCGAGTGCCAATTCTGGATTGAAATCCGGGAGCGGGAAACTCTACTGGACAAGCTTCCTCCCTCCGGCCTCTACCGTTTTATTGTGCCGACGGCGGAGATGATTGCCGCCCATTGGATAGTTTAACCGATTCACTGCCATGCCAGAATTACGACATGATCCTCTCCATCGCCGATGGGTGATTATCGCCAGCGAGCGTGCCCGGCGGCCTTCGGAGTTCGACGTGCGAGTCACGCAGCAGCCCGCCGACTTCTGTCCGTTTTGTCCGTGCAACGAGGACAAGACGACTCCGGAGATTTTCGCGGTTCGAGAAGGCTATGGAGCGCCGAACTCGCCCGGTTGGTCGCTCAGGGTGGTACCCAATAAGTATCCCGCACTTCGGATTGAAGGAGAACTGGATCGGTCGGCGGTGGGTCTTTACGACCGGATGAACGGTATTGGCGCACACGAAATTGTGATCGAGACTCCCGACCACTCGCGTCATTTAGCCGACTATCCCGCCCCGCACATGGCTCGGATTATTCGAGCATTTCGGGAACGCGTGAAAGACCTCAGTAATGACATGCGTTTTCTCTATGTGGCCATTTTTAGAAATTACGGAGAGAACGCTGGTGCGACGCTGACACATCCTCATTCGCAGCTTATCGCCATGCCGATCATTCCGCGCGTCTTGGAGATCGAACTTGGCGCCGCGCTGGACTATTACGATCATCATGAGCGCTGTCTGCTCTGCGACCTGCTTCAACAGGAGATCACTACCGGCAAGCGCATCGTGCTCGAGAATGAGAAGTTCGTGGTATTCACTCCCTATGCGAGCCGGTCTCCGTTTGAATTGCTCTTAGTCCCACTCACGCATCAGCATGACCTCTCGCAGATCAGCGACAGTGATAGCGAAATTTTGGGTGCAACCTTAGTCGAGGCGATTCGTCGGCTGAAGGAGGCATTGAATGATCCCCCATTTAACATCATTGTTCACAACTCGTTGAATCTGAAATCCCATTCGATTTGGGTCAAGAAGTTCCCGTGGCTTGAAGTGGGCTATCATTGGCATATTTCGATCGTTCCCCGTCTGGCAAAAACGGCAGGATTCGAATGGGGAACGGGTTTCGATATTAATCCAACTCCACCCGAATTAGCTGCCGAATATCTGAGGCAAAC
>JAQTRJ010000266.1 GCA_028711875.1 bacterium
CCGTCCTTCATGGTCAGAGAATGCTTCATGAATCGAACCTCTCGTGGGATTATTTTTTTTCGCGGAATACAGAGGAAAGGGGCGGGCGCTTCGCCCGCGTTGTTCAGCGCGGCTGGCGATTTTTGCGGAAGTCCAGCAGCGCTTCGACGAAGAATTTCTTGGACGGCTGGAACCGGGGATCCATGCGGATGCTGCGCAGAATCCGAATCTCTTCGGGGGACGGATTCATGAGCAGCATCTGCTCGTGATCGGCGAGCAGCTGCTCAAGCCCCTGGTGCATAGAATCGCCCTCGAACTCATCAGGCCAGGGTTCGCCGGGGCCGCGGCCGACCGCCAAGTCCTCGACGCGGATTCCGATCCCCGAGGCGACCTTGTCCATGAATTCGAAGGTGGGCGATGACTTGCCGTTCTCGACAAGCGATAGGTAAGAACGGTTCACCCGAATTTTTTCGGCTAATTCCTCCTGCGAGAGGCCGGCCGTCTTTCGGGCGTGGCGGATGCGATCACCGATTTTCGACATGGGATTCCGTAGGTTGGTTGGGTGTCTGTAATATACAGAACACGGAAAACATTGTCAACAATCCGCGACGTGCAGGGAAGTCTATGTTCTATAAAGAACTCAGTAACCTTGCGCCAAACCAGACACGCGGCTGTCCGAGGCACCCCACCAGCCGCCATAGGTGGAATCGGCCATGATCGCCATGGTCGCCGCCCAGCGACCACGCACGGAAACCGTGTGACCACGGTCACGGAGCGCGGTGACGACGTCGGCGGGATAGTCCTGCTCGAGCCAGAGTTCATCGGGCCGCCATTGCTGGTGGAAACGCGGAAAATCAATAGCCTCCTGAATGGTCATGCCGCAATCGAGAGCATTGATAACGGCGAGGGCAACGGCGGTGATGATGCGCGGCCCGCCCATGCTGCCGACCACGAGAAAGGGACGATTGTCCTTGACCAGAATCGTGGGCGACATGGAGGACAGCGGACGCTTGCCGGGTTCCACTTCGTTGGCGGCGGTGCCGACAAGACCGAAGTAGTTGGGCTGGCCGGGCCAGGTGACGAAATCGTCCATCTCATTATTGAGCAGGAAGCCGGTGCCGGGGACGATGACCCCCGATCCGAACGGCGTGTTGATGGTGGCCGTGAGCGAGACGGCATTGCCTTCGGAGTCCACCACACAGAGATGCGTGGTGTGTTTATCCTCGGAAGACGAGCCGTGATCGAACGGCCACGGATTTCCCGCTGCCGCCACGTGCGCGTGCTGGAGGCGATTGATCTTCGCGCGCATGGTGTCGGCATACGATGTACTGACCAAACCCTGAGCGGGAATCCTGGTGAAGGCGGGATCGCCGAGAAACTCGGCGCGGTCGGCGAAGGCGAGCTGCATGGCTTCGGCAATCAGATGCACGCTCTCGGAGGAACCGGCGCCGAAATAGCTCAGATCAAATGGTTCGAGAATATTCAGAATCTGGAGGACATGAACGCCGCCGGAACTGGGCGGCGGCATGGAAAGCACTTCGCATCCGCGATAGGAGCCGCGCACCGGCTCGCGGACCAGGGGAACATAGGCGGCGAAATCGGGCGCTGTCAAAATACCGCCGTTTTTTGCGACGTAATTTTCGACGGTTTTCGGAAGGTCGCCAGCATAGAACGCCGCGATGCCTTCGGACTGAATCCGGCGCAAGGTCGCCGCGAGATCGGATTGAATCAGACGGTCGCCGAATGCCAGAGGAAGCGAATCATTCTGGAAAAACACGGCGCGCGAGCCTTCGAAGCGCCCGAGCAGTTCGCGGTTCGTGTTCAGCGCGCGGGCATAGCGCATGTCCACGTCGAAGCCGGTGTCGGCCAGTGCGATGGCGCTCTCGAGCAGCGCGGCAAGGGGGAGACGGCCGTATTTGCGGACGGCGAGATCAAGCGCGGCCAGCTCGCCGGGAACGCCCGCCGCCAGTACGCCTTCGGTGGACAGCGTGGACGGTTTGGTCGTGTCACGCGGCACGAACATGTTTCGCGTGGCGCGGGCCGGAGCGGTTTCGCGGCCGTCTACGGCCACAGCGGTGCCGTCGGCGAGGCGAATGAGGATGAAGCATCCGCCGCCGATTCCGCTGGAATAGCTTTCGGTCACGCCCAGCGCCAGAGCGACCGCCGCGGCGGCGTCCACCGCGTTGCCGCCCTGCTCGAGAATGCGAAGACCCGCTTCGGTGGCGTGGCGCTCGGCGCTGGTGACCATGCCGTGCGGCGCCCACGCGGGAAGCGGCGAGGCGGCAAAGAGCGAAGACGCACAGGCAGCCAGCGCCATGGCAAGGAGAATCGAAGGGATTCGGATCATGGAGATGAACTCGCGGTGAGAATGTGACGAAAGGCGGGTTTACAGACGATTTAACGTAGTGAATTCCGGCCAAATTTGCAACCGGGGAATTCCGGCAGGGACCCCGTTCCTGCTCGACGACGAGAAGACAGGGGTGCGACGTGTCGCACCCCTGTAATCCTCCTTCATCATCATTTGCGGCTATTGGCCGTCCCAGCCGCGCACGATGTAGAACAGCATATCGCTGGTCGCCGCCGCTCCTGCGAGCGTGTCGCCGGTGGCGGTGGTTTGACTGACCAGAGTGGTGAACGCGCCATCGGGATCGGTATCGCTGTAGATGCGATAGCCGTAATTGTCGTCATCATTCCAGGCAAGGATCAGGTCGTCGCCCGAGGAGAAGATGATGAGTCCGGTGGGCGCGGCCAGCTGTCCGGTGCCGAAACCGGTGACGGATACATCGTCCAGATACCAGCCTTCGCGATTGGCCGACTGATCCGAGCCGAACCGGAAGCGAAGCTGCACGTCTTGACCTTCATAGTCAGCCAGATCCACGGCCACCAGCGTCCACACATCCACCGTATCGGAATAGCAGGGCAGGCCTCGCATCGGGCCGGTGGCCGGTGTGCTGCCGCCCGACATATGGCGGAAGACTTGCGTATAGGCTGGTGACAGCGGATTAATCTGTTCAAACGCTCCGCCGTCCACCGACAGCTCGATAATGCCGCCGTCGTAGGCGGAATCGGCATAGTACGACGAGCGCTCGGCCTCGATTTGGAAATAAAACAACAGCCGCGCTTCGGCGGGCAGATCAGCGAGAACCGGCGACACGAGACGAGCGTCAAGTAGACTCGCATACGCGCCGGTACCGGTATCGCCGCACTTATAGGAATGCGAAGAGCTATAGGAGCGCTCCGTGGACACGTGCCACTGATCGCTCCATTCCGCAGGGCTGCTGTGCGTCCATCCGACCGCGCCGCTCTCGAAATCTTCGAAGTAGGAGACAATCACCGGACGCGGAACGAGATTCATATTCTGCTCGGTCGTATCGTCGGTGAGGACCTGCACCACGGCCTGAGCGTCGAGGTAGCCGTAGTGCGAGAACCGCAGCGTATACGTGGAATCGCTCTGAAGGAAGAGCGAATAGGCTCCGCTCGGCGCGGCTGTAGCGCGCTCGGTGCCGCCCACGACTTCCACCGTGGCCGCCAGCGGACTCATCGTCTCGGCGTCGCGCACGGTACCCATAACCCGGCCGTGCGGCGTGGCAACCATCAGCACGGCGGCGTAGGCGTCAATGAAGCCGTTGCCGAAGGTATTGTTCTCAGTGGCGGGCGCCGTCACGTAGCCGTCGCGGATGGCCGTGGCGATGATCGCTTCCTTGATCGTCTGCGGATCGCAG
>JAQTRJ010000267.1 GCA_028711875.1 bacterium
GACACCGCCGAGCAGGCCGCGCGGCTCTATGACGGAGTGAATGCGCCGGTGTTCCTCGCCGAAATCGAAGAGGCGGAGATGGTCAAATACGCGGACAACGTGTTTCACGCGATTAAAATCGTCTTCGGTAACGAGATCGGAGCAGTGGCCAAGCGGCTGGGCGTGGACAGCCATCGCGTGATGGACATCTTCGTACAGGACACGAAACTCAATCTCTCGCCCTACTACCTCAAGCCGGGTTTCGCTTTCGGCGGTTCCTGTCTGCCCAAGGACGTGCGCGCGCTGACGCGCTGCGCGCAGGAATTCAGCGTGCCCACGCCGATGTTGTCGTCGCTGATGGACGCGAACCGCGCGACCGTGCAGCGGGCGGTGAAAATGCTGCTCGGTTTCGGCAAGAAGAAAATCGGACTTCTGGGACTCGCGTTTAAAGCGGGCACCGACGATCTGCGCGAAAGCCCGATGGTCGAGCTGGTGGAAACGCTGCTCGGCAAGGGACATCAGATTAAAATCTACGACAAGAACGTCTCTCTGGCGCGGCTGGTCGGCTCGAACAAGCGGTTCATCGAATCGGTGCTGCCGCATCTGGCTGAGCTGCTCTGTCCGTCTCAGGATGACGTCCTCCGACATTCCGAAGTGATTATTGTCGCCAACCGCGATCCCGATTTCGAGGGAATTCTCGATCGCGTGCAGCCCGATCAGATCGTGTTTGATCTTGTACGCATCGTCGAAAATCCTCCGCGGAACTCGGCCAATTATCATGGCTTCTGCTGGTAAGGTTCTCATTCTGGTCGAGAATTTGTCCGTGCCCTTCGACCGGCGCGTCTGGCAGGAGGCGACCACGCTGGCGCGGCACGGCTATGCGGTCAGCGTGATCTGTCCGCGCATGGTGGATCGTCGTCCGTTCGAACGGGTGGACGGCGTGAATATTTATCGCTATCCGCTGCCCTATACGGCGCGGCGCGCGCTCGGCTACTTCATCGAGTATCCGTGGGCGATGACGTTCACGTTTCTCTATGCGCTGTACGTGTTTTTCCGCCGCGGTTTTCACGTGATTCACGCCTGCAATCCGCCCGATCTGTTTTTTCTGACCGCGCTGCCGTTCAAACTCTGCGGTGTGAAGTTTCTCTTCGATCAGCACGATCTCTGCCCGGAGACCTTTGAATCCAAATTCGAAGGGAAAAAGGGATTTCTGTTGGATGTGCAGCGGTGGCTTGAACGCCGGACCTATCGCACGGCTGAAGTGGTGATTGCAACTAACGAGTCTTACCGACAGACGGCGATCGCGCGCGGCGGAAAGAAACCCGAGCGGGTGTTTGTCGTCCGCAGCGCGCCGGACCTGTCGCGATTCGTTCCCACCGCTCCCAATCCCGCTCTGAACAAGGGCAAGCGTTTTCTGGTCGCCTATCTGGGCACGATGGGGCAGCAGGATGGCCTCGATTATCTCCTGCGCAGCGTGCAGCATATCGTGCGCGAGAAAACGCGCGCGGATATTCAGTTCACGTTCATGGGCGGGGGCGAAAATCTGGGCGCGCTGCGGCAGATGGCGGTGGAATTGGGAGTGGCGGAAGCGGTGGAGTTCACCGGTCGCGTTTCCAACGAAGTCGTGATGGAGACGCTCTCGACGGCGGACGCCTGCGTCGCGCCCGATCCGATCAATCCGCTGAACGACAAATCCACGATGAATAAGATTCTCGAATATATGGCCATGTCGCGTCCCATCGTGTCCTATCGCTTGACGGAATCGGCGTTCTCGGCGGGCGAAGCGGCGGTGTATGCTCGCGACAACGACCCCGCGGATTTCGCGGAGAAATTGCTGGAACTGCTGGATGATCCGGCGCGACGCGAGCGGATGGGACGGTTGGGCTATGAACGACTGAGGAGCGAACTCTCGTGGGAGCACAGCACGCGGCACTTGCTGGCGGCCTATCGCTCCGTGCTGGCGGGCCATGCGAGCACCACCGAGGCTGCGCCCGCGTCGTGACGATGCCATCAGGTCATGGAAAATTCCTGGGAATGATAGTGGATGAACCGAACTGATTTTGCGAGGAGAGCAAGATGATCGGGAAAGTGCTACGTATTTTTACGATCTCCGTGGTGTTGGCGGTGATGATCCCCGTTGCGCGGGCGCAGATCAGTCAGGGCGGGACTCCGCGCAGTTTCGCTCTGGCGCAGGTGGACGCTCCGCCCACGGCTCCGCTTCCGGCGGTGGACGTGTCGGCCTATCTGGCTGAAGACGCGCAGGCGGACAAGGATGAACCGTATCGTTTCGGCGCGCCGCTTGAGGTCGCGTTCGATATGGAGCATTTCGGCGCGTGGACGACTCTCCCCGACGGCGGACGCATCTGGCGCCTGCGGATCGCGTCGCCCGGCGCGTTTTCCATCGGGCTGCTCTATGATCGTTGGCAGATTCCCGAACTCTGCGATTTATTTCTCTACAACGACGACCGCAGTCACGTGATCGGCGCGTTTACCTCGTTCAATAATTGGGCTGACGGGACGAACATCACGCAGCCGGTCATGGGTGACGCCGTGACTCTCGAATACTACGAACCGGCGGAGACCCGCGAACATGGAATTCTCTCCATCTGGCGCGTGGTGCACGACTATCGGGATATCTATCGCATGGCCCGTTCCCCCGACGACTACGGCGAATCCGGATCGTGCAACAACAACGTGAACTGCACCGTGGGCGCCGATTGGCAGTCTCAAAAGCGCGGTGTGGCCATGATTCTCACGTCCGGCGGCTCTCGCATCTGTTCGGGATCGCTCGTCAACAACGTGCGGCAGGATCAAACGCCCTACTTCCTTACGGCCAATCACTGTTTGGGCGGCGAGACATCGTGGATATTCATGTTCAACTACGAAAGCCCGACGTGCACAAACGCCAACGGCCCGACGACGCAAACCGTGGCCAACGCGACACTGCGCGCGACGAATACGGCGTCGGACTTTGCGCTGCTTGAGCTGGCCTCCGACGTTCCCTCCGGCTATAATCCTTATTTCAACGGTTGGAACCGGGTGGACGCCGCCGCCACGAACTCCGTGTGCATTCATCATCCGGCGGGCGACATCAAGAAGATCAGCTTCGATGATGATGCGTCGGTCAGCGATCGCTACTTAGGCAGCTCCGGTGTAACTGGCTCGCACTGGAAGATCGTGCAATGGGACGACGGCACCACGGAGGGCGGATCGTCCGGTTCGCCGCTGTTCGATCAGAATCACCGGATCACCGGCCAGCTCCACGGCGGCTACGCGTCGTGCACCAGCCTGACCTCCGACTGGTACGGAAAGTTTTCTATGTCGTGGAACTACGGCGGCAGCTCATCGTCACGGCTGAGCGATTGGCTCGATCCCGACAACACCAGCGTTTCCACGCTGGACGGCCTCGACGGCGTCGCCGCTTCCATCACCGTGACGGCGCCCAACGGCGGTGAGACGCTGTATGCGGGCGATGCGTACACGATCACCTGGACGTCACAGAACCTTTCGGGCAACGTGAAGATCGAACTCAACCGCAGCTATTCGGGCGGGACGTGGGAGACGATCATCGCCAGCACAGCCAATGACGGCTCGTATTCCTGGACGGTGACGACTCCCACCGCGACGGCGGCACGCGTGCGCATCAGCGGCGTGACGCAAACCACGGTCACTGACGTGTCCGACGCGAATTTTGCCATCGTCCAGCGA
>JAQTRJ010000268.1 GCA_028711875.1 bacterium
AATACGCCGCGCCGGTTTTGTAATCGCCCTCGCCGATGGCGTCTTCGGCCATTTGCCGCCAGGATTTCGCGGGCTCTGCGAAAGCGAGATGGAGGATGCTTGCGAATAAGGTGAGTGCAACAAGATAATACTTCATGGCTGTACCGGGGAGAATGAGATTCTGGACGCCGCGCCGGTTATGGATTCTGTGTTCTAAACCAAACCTGACGCGTGTCCAGAATGACAGGGTTTCTTAAGCAAAAGTGGCGCACGGCAGTGCGGCGCTACAGTTGTTATAGTTTCTCGTTCATCGTTTCCTTCGCTTCGTCCACCATCTCTTCAAGCGTTCGGCGATTTCCGCTTCGCGGCCCTGATCGGACGGATCGTAGAAAATGCGGTCTTTATACTCGGGCGGAAGGTTGTCGCTCTCGAAGAAGTGACCGGGCAAGTCGTGCGGATAGACGTAGCCTTCGCCGTAACCTTGACCTTTCATGAGTCCGGTTACCGGATTGCGCAGGTGCAACGGCACGGCGGCGGAAAATTGTTCCTTCTCGACGGCGCTCATCGCTTCGCTGATCGCCATATACGATGCGTTCGATTTGGGAGACGAGGCGAGATAACACGCGCACTGCGACAGCACGATCCGCGCTTCCGGCATGCCAATCTGATGCACCGCCTGATAACACGCGTTGGCGAGCACCAGTCCGGTCGGATTGGCGTTGCCGACGTCCTCGCCGGCGAGAACGATCAGCCGCCGCGCGATGAACAGCGGGTCTTCACCGGCCGCGAGCATCCGCGCCATGTAATACACGGCCGCGTCGGGATCGGACGCGCGCACCGATTTGATGAACGCGGAAATTGTGTCGTAGTGCGCGTCGCCCTTCTTGTCGTAGAGCGGCATGCGCTTGAGCACGCTCCGTTCGATGAGCGCGCGGTCAATGACGATCTTTTCGGAAGGAGACGACCCCCCACTGTCCCCCCTTATATTAAGGGGGGATGAAAGGGGGGTGCGTGGTGCGATGTTGACGGCTAGTTCGAGCGCGTTATAAAGCATGCGCGCGTCGCCGCCGGAAAGCGCAATCAGCGCGGTCGCTCCGTCTTCGGAGATTTCAATCGAAAGCTGTTTCAGCTTCTCGTCTTCCGCGAGCGCTCGCCGGAGAAGTTCCCGCAAGTGATCGGCGGTCAGCGGTTGAAAGCGGAGCACGCGCGCGCGGGAGAGCAGCGGGGCGATCACTTCGAACGACGGATTCTCGGTGGTCGCGCCGAGCAGCGTGACAGTTCCGTCTTCGACGGCGTGCAGGAGCGCGTCCTGCTGCGCCTTCGACCAGCGGTGAATCTCATCCACGAACACCAGCGTCCGCCGTTCCCGCTGGTTCTGCCGTCGCGCGCGCTGGAGAATTTTCCTCAGCTCGGGCACGCCGGTGGTGACCGCGGAAATCTGCTCGAATTCGCAATCGAACGCGGCGGCCAGAATCCGCGCCAGCGTGGTTTTCCCGGTCCCCGGTTCGCCCCAAAAAATCAGCGAGGGAAGTTGACCGCTCTCGATCAGTCTGGTCAGCAGCGCGCCCTCGCCGATCAGATGTTCCTGCCCGACGAAGCCGTCCAGCGTGTGCGGCCGCATCCGCTCGGCGAGAGGAGCGGTGGACGGGGACGAGTTTTCTGTTTGGAATAGGTCGTTCATGACGGCGGCTTTCGATGTGTTCGATAAGGTACCGAAAAAAAGCCGGACTGTCAATTCACAGGGAAGAATGACAAGACGGAGGATTCCGGCCGGGTTACGCGCGGCGAGTGAATGCGGTTTCAGAGGGATTCTGCGCTGACCCGGCTCGGCGAGCGTGGTGAGATTCCGGACGCCCGCTTTGCGATCACTAGCCCGCACGCTCCGGCGTGCGGGACGGCGCGGTGTCCAGAATGACAAGGGACGCACGTTTGTGCGTCCCTTTCGATCGTCGGATTGTCAAGGCGCTACTTCTCCTCGCGTTCTTCGTAGGCCTTTTTAATCATCTTGTCAAGAGTCGTGTCGGGAGCTTCGAGCAACTCAGGCGTGATGCGCAGATTCTGTGTTCCCGCCAGCTTCATGCCGTATTCGTAGTTTCCGAACATTTTCGCCAGCCGCTCCATGATCTTCGGGGGATCATCGCCCAGCCGGTTTCGCACCCAGTCCACCGACTCGGCGGGAAATTCCAGCAGCAGGCTGCTCTTTTCGAGAAACTTCCGCTGGAACTGCTGGACCGCGTCGCGGATGAGCATCTCGCTGATGGCGGCTTCGGGTTCAAGAATCAGTTCCCGTGAGACGTGCAGCGAGCGAATGCCGGATGACGGCAGCAATTTCTCGAAACGGATGAGCGCCTTTTCCATCACCGAAGTCAGACCGCGCGCGCCGATTCCCGCCTGATGCGCGCGATGAGCGATTTCGCGCAGAGCATTGTCATCGAAAGAAAGCTCGATGCCGTAAGCGGCGAAATCCTGCTTTTTGCCCTGCACCACCGCCGAATAAGGATTCGTGAGTACGTCGAACAACGCGCCTTCGGAAAGGTCCTGAAGCTGTGCTACCACCGGCAATCGCCCCACGAACTCGGACTCGAAACCATATTCGAGCAGATCGGGCGTGGTCACGCGGCGAATGACGTCCTCGTCATCGCGCGGAATCTCCACTTCGCGCTGGAATCCCATCGTGCCTTTGGCCAGACGACGGCGAATGATCTCGGCCAGTCCGCCGAACGCGCCCGACACGATGAACAGCATGTTTTTTGTCGAGACTTTCTTGCGATCGGCCTTGCCGGTGCGCTGCGTCTCGATCACGGCTTCCATCTGACTGGCCAGATCGTGCGGCGTGCGCAAATCCACGTCGGTGTCTTCCATGAGTTTTAAAAGCGCGCGCTGCACGCCGCTGCGCGAAACGTCCGGCCCCCATGAACTTCCCGACGAGGCAATTTTGTCAATTTCGTCCACGTAGATGATGCCGTATTCGGCCAGACCGATCTCGCCCTTCGCTTCGCGGACAAGACTGCGCACGAGGTCGTCCACGTCGCCGCCCACGTAGCCGGTCTCGGAAAACTTGGTGGCGTCGCCCTTGACGAACGGCACGCCAATCTTGTCGGCGATGAGCTTGACCAGATAGGTTTTGCCCACGCCGGTCGGGCCGATCATCAGGATGTTAGACTTGACCCGTCCCACGCTGAGCGGCTCGTCGGGATGATCGAGTTCCCACTTGCGGCGGTGGAAATGTGTGCAAATCTTCGTAGCCAGCACTTCCACCGCTTCGTCCTGATGCAGCACGTACTGGTTGAGGTAGGCTTCGAGTTCGGCGGGTTTGAGCTTGAAATCTATCTGATCGAGCGTCGAGGGCGGAGTGGTGGCGGTGCCTTCGTGGGGCGCGCCGAGGTCGAGTTCGGTTACCGCCACGTCAGGACCATATTTACTCCGCAAGAATTCCGTGATCTCTTCGCGCAGCTTCTCGGGAGGAGGAGGATTGGGCATTTACAGACTTTCTTGGAAAACAACAGGTTCTGTTATAACGGCGGGATTTGCCGTCAGGTTCCCTGCCGTAAATATCGCCAGAATTGACGGTCAATGCAAGTCAGCGGGAATCCGGGCCGGAGGCCATAGCCACGTAGAACTTGAGTTTGAGAGCCTCTGCGGACTCCATTCCCTGAGGCTTAGAATCCCTCTCGCCGCCGGGTCGTCCCATCCCGCCGGGAGGGCCG
>JAQTRJ010000269.1 GCA_028711875.1 bacterium
ACCCGCGGCCAGCGCGCTACTGGCGCGACCCGCGTCAATGAAGAACTCGGAATCACCGGCGCCGGAACCCTGATTGCCGGCGTGGATACCGGCGTCGAAGGCACCCATCCCGCGCTGGCCAGCCGCTGGCGCGGAAACGTCGCTCCCGTCGCGGAATGCTGGCTCGATCTGCTCGGCAGTCGCCCGACTCCTTACGACGACAACAGCCACGGCACCCACACTATGGGCACCATGTGCGGCCGCGGGATTTCCGGCAATGACACGATCACGGTCGGCGCCGCTCCCGAGGCCCAATGGATCGCCACCAATCCCATTAATCAGGGCGTTGGCGCCGACTTTACGCAGGACGTGTTCGACGCTTTCGAGTGGCTGACCGATCCCGACAACGATCCCAACACGATGGACGACGTCCCCGACGTGATCCAGAATTCGTGGGGGGTAACCTCGTGGATGGTGGGCACGCGCTGCTACAGCAACTGGAACGGTGTCATCCTGAACTGCGAAGCGGCCGGGCCGGTGGTGATTTGGTCGGCCGGCAATGAGAGCAGCAGCGGCCTGCGCTCACCCGCCATTTTCGAACTCAATCCCTATCAGATTTTCGCGGTCGGCGCGGTGGACGCCACCAATGACACCACCCCGCCCTATCCGATCGCCGACTTCTCCTCGCTCGGCCCGTCCGGCTGCGATCCCGATCCCGCTGCCTTCAAACCCGACATCGCCGCTCCCGGAGTGGACGTGCTCTCCAGCGTTCCCGGCGGCCGTTACGAACAACAGGATTGGAGCGGCACCTCCATGTCGGGACCGCACGTATCGGGCGTGGTCGCCCTGATGCGGCAAGCCTGCCCCGACTGCGACTACATCGCCATCAAACAGGCGCTAATGAGCACCGCCATAGACGAGGGCTATCCGCCGGACGGCGATGACAACTCGTTCGGCGCCGGATTCCTCAACGCCTACGAAGCCGTGCTGGCGGTGGCCAATCTGGGACGCGTGGACGGCTACATTACCGACACCGACCTTGCGCCGCTGCCGGGCGTGCGCGTGGAGGCCATGACCACAAGTCTCTCCACTCGCTCCGACAGCGACGGCTACTACAACCTGAGCTGTCAGCAGGGCGTGTATTCGATCCGCTATTCCAAGTTCGGCTATCAGACCGTCACCGTTCCCGGCGTGGAGACCTTTGAGGGCGACACCACCCGCATCAACGTCGAGATGACTCCGGCTCCCGCGGGCGTGCTGGCCGGAACCGTCATGCTGCAAAGCGGCATCGGAGTCGCCAACGCTCGGGTCGCGATTCAGGGCACGCCGCTGGACACGCTGTTCACTGATGACGCGGGGCGGTTCGTTGTCGAGCTTCCCGCCACCAGCTACGACGTGCACGTTCTCTTTTCGATCAATCTCGTGCCGCCCGTTCTGATCGAAGCCGACACCAACTTGACGATTCAGACGGGCGATACGACCTTCGCCGACATCGTGGTGTTCGTGGCCATGGTCGAACCGACCAACGCGGACGCCTATGGCTACCGCGCCTATGATCGCTATGACCGCGATCTCCCTGCCCCGAGCGAATGGATCGAACTCGATCCGCTGTATGGCAATCCCGGCGAGGAATTTTTCTTTTCCCACGGCGACTCGGCAGTCTACTTCCCGGCCCCGTTCCCGCTCACTTTCTACGGCCAGACTTGGGATACGCTGACGGTCAACTGCAACGGCTGGATGCTGCCCGGCGTACACCACATCAGCGGCCGCGCCAACACCAGTATTCCCTATCCGCTCAACGATCCGCCGGGTATCATCGCTCCGTTTTGGGATGACCTGCGCGAATCCAGCGCGTTCGGCGGACAAAGTTTCGTCTATTACGATCTGCCGCACGGCCGCTGGATCTTCGAATTCATCTATCAGCGGTTTGAATCCCCGCCCGCGCCGCTGCTGAACTGGCAGGTCCACATTCTCGATCCGGCGTTTTATCCCACTCCGAACGGAGACAACGAAATCGTCTTCATCTACGGACGGTTGGATCAAACCACCGGCTGCACCATCGGCATCGAAAGTCCTCAGGAAACCACCGGCATTCAGGTGCTCTTCAATGGCACGCTGAACGAGAATTCGTGGCCCGTCGAGAACGGCATGGCCATGCGCTTCACTCCCGGCCGCCCGACGGAGACCGGCAGCGTTGCCGCCACCGTCACGACGGTTCCCGCCCGCGGCGACGTGAACGGAGCGACGCTGTACGCGGGCGGACGCGTGATCGCCGCCAGCGGCCTCGGCTTTGCGGACAACTCCGTCGCCGCCGGAACCGTCCACGCGTTGTTCGTCTATGACGGCTACGATGCGTGGCGCGGGCAATTCGCCCTGACCCCCGGCGGGACGGCCACGCCCGGGATCGTGTCCTATCGTCTCGATCCGCCGCGCGGTCTGGTCGCTGCGCAATCCGAGGGCGTGGTCACGCTTCAGTGGCACCGGCCGCTGTCCACAGAGACTCCGCCGCCCTATGCGATGCGCTATTCCGTGTATCGCAACGGCAGCCTTGTCTCCGACCTGCTCGCCGACACGACGTTCGTGGACGCCGCGCAGCCGCATGGCGCGACCGCCCGCTACGCGGTCAAGGCCCACTATCGCTACAGCGCGTCGGATTTCTCGGATACGCTGACCGTCGCGATTGATCTGCCGGCAGGCGAACCGAGCGCGCAGCTGCCGACCGAGTTCCGGCTCTATCCCAACTATCCGAATCCGTTCAATCCCGCCACCACGATTCGCTTCGACGTTCCCGAACCGACCGACGCGCGCATTGAAGTGTTCGACGTCACCGGACGGCTGGTGCGCACGCTGCACTCGGGTGTGCTGTCGGCGGGCCGCCATGCGCTCGTCTGGAACGCCGCCGACGTCAGCGCGGGGCTTTATCTGTGCCGCGTGTCGTCGCCGCGCTACACGGCCACGCAGAAAATGATTCTGCTCAAA
Organism: bacterium; assembly: GCA_028711875.1. Lineage (GTDB taxonomy): Bacteria > Electryoneota > RPQS01 > RPQS01 > RPQS01 > JAHJDG01. Next base: position 2,959 of record JAQTRJ010000269.1, read on the forward strand.
TAGCCGTCACGGCGTTGGAGTGTGCAAGAGACCAAACGCGGGACGCATCACACGATGCGTCCCGCGTCTTGTCTCCGCTTGGAAATCCGCTACAGCCCCAACGCCGCGTCCTTCTGAATCAGAGCCGTGCGGCGGCGAAATTCCTCGGCCATCTCCCACGGTAAATCGGTAATAAGGCCCGACACTCCCAGATCGGCCAGCCACTGCGCGCTGGGCAGTTTGTTCACCGTCCACGCGAACACCGGCAGCCCCTGCTTGCGAAAAAATTCGATGACCCGCGCGTCAATCAGCCGGTGCCGCAGCGCGATGCCCGTGGCGTTAATCTCCCGCAATCGCGCGAGCATGACCGCCAGACTCCCCAGCGAGCGCGCGATCAAAAACGCCGGCACGTCGGGCGCGAGGCGGCGGCACGACGCTATCGCCCGGTGCTTGAAACTCGTAAAAATATAGCTGCCCTCGGGAAGATGGCGCTCGGCCAGCGTCACCACTTCGCGCTCGATTCCCGTGATCTTGAGTTCGAGGTTCACGAGTCCGCGCCCGGCCACCTTCTCCAGCGCGCTCGCGAGCGTGGTCACCGTCAGATCGCGCTGCGCGTACCAGCGGTAGAGCTCGGTAAACGTCATCCGCGACACGCGCAGACCGAAACGCACCGATCGGTTGTGATGGCACACGAGCACGCCGTCGGCGGTTTTGCGCACGTCGAGTTCGATCCCGTCGGC
>JAQTRJ010000270.1 GCA_028711875.1 bacterium
TTCGGAGAGTCGCCCGTATCCGCCGGCTTTTCTCTTGTCGGATGAGTCGTTGGTCATGGCAGGTGAAAGGGAATCTCCAGTTCGGCTTGCAGATCTTCGGTCAGCAGTGCAGGCAGTGTGCGCACAGCAGGAATTTGCAGGACGCCCCGTCTCGGCCGCAGCGGCGCGGTCAGAGTGTCGTCGTTGAGCAGCGGCGCGGTGCCGAGGCCGTGAGCGAGCGTCGGTGAGCCTTGGGTGACGGCCAGATTCGCCAGATACGCGAGTCCGAGCGAGGATTCGAACACGCTCGAGATCGCCACGTCCACGCCGTGCCGCCGCGCTTCACCGGACACGTCCACGATCCGGTCATATGTTCCCAGCACGGCGGGCTTCAGCACGAGCGCGTCCACCAGCCGCCGCTGCAGGAGCGGGATGATGAGCGGAAAATCGCGCGCGGCGGCATCCACCGCAATCGGCACCGACGACGCGCGCCGCAGTTCGCCGAGCGCGTCCACGGAAATCGCGGCGATGGGGTCCTCGATATACTCGATGCCAAACCGCTCGACGGCGCGGGAAAATTCGCAGGCGTCGGCGCTCGACCACGCTCCGTTGGCGTCGAGCCGAAGCCGCACGTCGGGAAACGCCGCGCGCAGCTGAGCGACGAGTTCGATATCGCCCTGGAGCGGGCGCGTTCCGACTTTAATTTTCAGGGAGCGATAGCCGTCCTCGACCGCGCAGCCTGCGGAATCCAGAATCACGTCCGGCCCGGACCCGGCGATCAGCGCGTTCACGGACAGCGCGGCGCGGCGCGGTTCGGGAAAGAACGCGTGCAGCGGCGCGTCGTGCCGACGGCAAAGAAGCGCGAGCAGCGCGGATTGGAAGCCGAAGCACGTGGCGGGCAGCGCGCGCGGATCGAGTCCCAGCGCAGACAGCCAGTCTCCGATATCGCGGGCCTGAGCGGGAAGCTCGGGAAAATGCTCGCGAGCCGCGATGGCGGCCACGGCGTCGTGCGCGGCCGCCACGGTTTCGGTTCCGGCTTCGGGAAGCGGAGCGATTTCGCCGACGCCGATCCCGCCGTCGCTCGTGCGCGGCGCAACGAGAAATATTTCGCGCGCGGTCGTCACGCCGCGCGCGGTGACCATCGGACGCGCGAGCGCAAGCGTGCGGTGCGCAAAGGCTACGCGGACAATTTGCACAAAACGATTCCCACGGCAAACAGAATTCCGAAGACGAGTTGGAGCCGGGCGGCCGCGCCGAGCGCGCGAATCAGGCCGATTGGATCGCGGCGCGAAGCGACGAGTCCAATCGGCAGAATGAGCAGCGGCAGACTGAGAATCGGGAGCAAAATCGGATTTGTGCAGCCGTGGAAAAAAAGAACCACCGGCACGGCGAACGGCAGAATGCAGCAGAGAGCGAATTCCCACTGTGCGAAGCGGCGACCGAGCCGCACCGCCAGCGTGCGTTTTCCCGCGGCGCGGTCGGAATCGAGATCGCGAAGATTGTTCACGGCGAGGAGCGCGATCGCGTGCAATCCCGAAGGAATCGCGAAGAACGCGCTCTGCGGAAGCCACTCGAGCGCGAGGACGTAGGCGGTTCCCATGACCGCCGCGAGACCGAAAAAGAGAAAGACGAACAGTTCGCCGAAGCCGCGATAGCCGTAGGGAAACGGCCCGCCGGTGTACGCCCAGCCGCAGAAAATGCCGAGCACTCCGATGACAAGAATCGGCCAGCCGCCGCGAAGAATGAGCGGAATTCCGAAAAGCGCGGCGACGGCGAAGGCGATCATGGCCGCGCGTTTTACGACGGCGGGCGAGGCCAGACCCGACTGCGTGATCCGGGTCGGGCCTTGTCGCTCCGCGTCCGTACCGCGGCGGAAGTCGCTGTAGTCGTTCGCGAAGTTGGTGCCGATCTGGATGGCGAGAGCCGATGCAAAAATGCAGAGCAGAATGGTGACGTCGAGAGACGTGAACCGGCTGGCGTAGGCCGCGCCGACGAGCACCGGCACAACGGCGGCGACGAGCGTTTTCGGGCGTGAAGCGAGCAGCCAGATTTTTAGCGAGGACATGGATGGAGTTGAGCGAAACGTTCCGGCCGGGCGGGGACGCCCGGCTCGGCGATCATCACTTGCGTTTGACCGGCTCGGCGAGTTATTCAGTGATCGGTTCGGTGATGCGGCGGGCGCGGAGTGGCCTGCGAATCGTGTGATAGACGAAAGCGGCGGCGAAAATCGCGCCCGCGGCGACGGCCATCATGCCGGCGATGGACACGTTGAGCGCGGCCGCGGACAAGAAACCGAGAATCGCCGACAGACCGCCGATCAGCGCCGACAGCGCGATCATCACCCCCAAGCGCTCGGAGAGCACGTACGCGGCGGCCGCGGGCACGACCAGCATGGCCACCACCAAGATCGCGCCCACGCTCTCGAACGCGGCAACGGTGGTCAGCGCGACGCAGCCCATGAGACCGTAATGGACGGCGGTCACCGGGACGCCCATGCTGCGCGCGAGCACCGAATCGAAGGTCATCAGCTTCAGCTCCTTGTAGAAGAGCAGAATGAACAGAGCGTTGACGAATAGCGCGGCGCCCAGCGACCAGATCGCGCGCGGGCCAAGATCGCTGCCGCCGACGATCCACGTATCCCACGGCACGAACGCGATCTCGCCGAACAGCACGCAGTCCTGATCGAGGTCCACGTAGCGGCCGAACAGCGAAATCAGAATCACGCCGAGCGCGAACAAAAAGGTGAAGGTGACGCCGATGGATGCGTCGTGCTGCAAGCGGCCGCGGCGGTGCAGAACGTCCACGAGAAAAACCGTGAGCAGTCCGACCAGCGCCGCGCCGATGAGCATCGTCGCCGACTGTCGCGCGCCCGTGAGCAGAAACGCGATGGCGATGCCCGGCAGCACGGCGTGACTGATGGCGTCGCCGAGCATGGCCATCCGGCGCAGCACGAGAAAACTGCCGATCAGTCCGCAGGCGACGCCGGTGAGCGCGCCGGTGAGCAAAATCCAGGCGGCGGCGCTCACGGGCGGCCCTCGGCGACGGAGTTGTAGGGAATCGTCTCGCCGTGCGGATCCACGCACGGGCGGTCGAGTAGCGCTTCGAGCTTCGCTTCGAGTTCGGGCGTCAGCACGTGCTCGATCTGATCGGCATCGCGGTGGACGTGGTCGGCCGGCAGATCCATGTATTGCGAAAGGTACATTTCCCAGAGACGATGGACGCGCACGATGCGTTCCGCGCGGGCGCGGCCGCTATCCGTCAGTTGAAGCCCGCCGTCCGTAAAGCGCACGAGGCCGCGGCGGCGCAGTGTTCGCAAGCCGCGGGGCAACGTCGTGCCGCGGAAAAAGCGAGCCTGTCCGAGCTGAACGAGCGTCACCGGCGACTGCCGATCCCCCCGCTGTTCGCCGACGTGAAAGAACGCTTTCAAAATGTGTTCTTCCAGCGTGCGCGCGCGCAGAGCGAAAAAATGACGGAGTCGCGCCGTCGCTCCGCGCTCGGGCGCAAACACCACGCTGAAGATGAACAGCGCCGTGACGGCGATGACCATCCACGGGCCGGTGGGCATCTGCGGCGCGAGCGTGCTGACGTACGCGCCGATCACGCCGGAGATTCCGCCGAAGATCGCCGACAGCCACACCATTGCGGACAAGCGGTCAGTCCAAAGCCGAGCGGCCGCGGCGGGTGTGATCATCATCGCC
>JAQTRJ010000271.1:0-3144 GCA_028711875.1 bacterium
ATAGATAGCGACGCTGCCATAGGACCTCACCCAAATCGGTCATATGGATCAGAGATGAGTATCCACCAGTGGACGCGTGAAGCAAGAATCCACCATCCGATAGCTGTTCTCCATGATTGATTAGTTCATCGAGGTAATCATCCATGGAACCGACCCAGCACCAGACCGAGTCTCCAGCCGCATTTAGGCGGTAGACAAATGGGAGATGATGATAGTTGGGATTCTCGCCAACTAAGATGCGTCCGCACATGAGATAACCCCCGTCCGCCAACGCGAGGGCATCCGCTCCTGAGGTATAATCATTGATTTGATACTCGCGCTCAAACACCACCTCACCTTCGGCATCCACTCGGATCAGCAAGGCTTTAAATCCGGTACCATGTGGTGAGCGAAAACCTGTAATAATCTCACCGCCGTCGGGAGTTTCATTGGCTGCATCCGCCCGGAGGTATCGCTCCGATAGATTTGCCCTGTTCTCCCATAGTACGTTCCCTTCTCCATCCGTTTTCATCCACATGATTCGAACGAGAAGTGCCTCGTGATCCAAATCGTGGTAAAGAATGAATAGACCTCCATCCCTTGTTGCATAAATATTCTCCGGAATCTGCTCGCTCGGTCGGGCATAGGTTTCCTGTTGGAGGATGTTCCCCGCCGTATCCGCTATCAGTAGGAAGAGATCCCCCTCGTAGACGACATTCAGAATGGCGACACGATCGCTTCCCAGGGGGCACATGTAGGCACTGAACGTGGCGGCAATACCGAAATCATAGGTTTGTCGCCACAGAATTGAACCCATACTGTCCAGCCGCATCAGATAGATAAGTTGTTCGTAGGGCTCATCCCGGGTTTGTGCCCCCGAACAGAGAAAATCACCATCGGATAGTTGCACTATGCCGTCACACGATGTTTGGTTGATCTCAGGGAAAATGTGCACCCGCGTCCACAATGTGTCCGGACCTTCATACGGCTGCGACCTCGCCAAATTGCCACAGACAACGATCAATAGGGATACCAGTGTAGTCTTACTCATCATCGCTCATGCCTAGGAACAAACAGAGCCCTGCCGCACTCCGTGCAGCAAGGCTCTCGATTACCAACTTGGTGTAGCTGTCCGCCCAGCCTTCTCGTCGCCAACCTCTGCTGACCATCCTCCGGTCATGGTGCCGTCCCTCGTGAGAAGATTTCAAACACCCACAAAACAATATAGCCCACCCGTCGTTGCTTTGTCAAGCGATATTCTCAGATGCCCTCTTTGTCCGGATTGTCCCCTTGCCCCCCCCCGCAATCCCGGGAAGTGCAATTTAGAACATTGACTTACACGAACTGTTCTCCAGAATGCAGATCATTCTATCATACGATAGATGGAACCATGTCTCTTGTGGTGAAACCGAGCAACTTGCGATATCTAAATGTCTCCCGGCGAAAAACAGGTACCTGAGAATCCGAGCCACCTCCACCACCACACTGGTCTCCCTTCCGCCCGACTCAATTCCATAACTTGGTTCAAACTTCTGGCGGTTTACTACCGCAGTAAATTTCTGGAGTTTTTCACCCTATTTATTGAACTTACAGAGGGGCGGAAGAAAGAAAAACAGACTTGTGAAAGTCTGTTTTTACTGCGAGCGGATGACGGGACTCGAACCCGCAACCTCCAGCTTGGGAAGCTGACACTCTACCATTGAGTTACATCCGCTTGTCTCAGGGTAATATAATCCCAATCCCCGCAATGTCAAGAGCACGCGCACTTCGCAGGCACTGCCCTGGACGTCCTAGAACGCAACGATGCATATCAGAGATATTCGTGTATTTTCACGGTATTATGGCAGATTTTTCGCGATTTGCATTTTTTCAAGCTTATTATATATTAAAAGTTATATTGCACCATAAGACTACCGTTCCGCGATGCTTGGCGAGCAACTTCAGATTGCATTGATCGGCCGCGACCGTTTTGGAAATTCATAGGATTTTCTGACAATGATGCCCGACTTCCTGTACCAATTCACGCTGCACCACGGTCTGACCGCGGCGGGGATCGTGGTGGTCTCGCTTCTCATCGGCCTAATCCTCGACCGCGTCGTGCTGGCAGCCTTGAAACGGGCCGCAGCGCGCACCTCATGGGAAGGTGACGATCTGCTGATTCGGGTGCTGCGCGGCGTGGCCATCTTTTGGTCTCTGCTGGCCGGATTCTACGCCGCCAGTCAAATCCTCCCGATGCCGCCAGCCTACCTGGGAACCGCACGCAAGCTGTTCGTGGTCATCTTCCTGATCTCTGCCACCTTCGTGGGCGCGCGCATTATCACCGGACTGCTGAACCTGTACGTGGGAAAAAACGAGGCGTACGCGCAATCCGCCTCGATTCTGACGAATATTTTGCGGATAACGATTTTCGTTGTCGGAGCGCTCATCATCCTGCAATATCTGGGAATTTCCATCACTCCCATTCTGACCGCTCTGGGCGTGGGCGGACTGGCCGTGGCACTGGCCTTGCAGGGACCGCTCTCGAATCTGTTCTCGGGAATGCAAATTATCGCCTCACGTAAAGTCAAGCCGGGCGACTACATCCAGATGGAAGGCGGCGAAGAAGGCTACGTGACTGACATTAACTGGCAGAATACAACCATCCGTCAGATCTCCAACAACGTTGTCATCGTTCCCAACGCGAAAATGGCGAGCGCCGTTATCGTAGATTATCATCAACCGGACGAGGAACTCAGCGTCTTGGTGCAGGTGGGCGTTTCCTACCGCAGCGATCTGGAGCGGGTGGAGGCGATCACGATCGAAGTCGCGCGGGACGTGATGAAAAACGTTCCGGGGGGAATTCCGGAATTCCAGCCGTTGATCCGCTTTCATACGTTCGGCGAATCGTCCATTCAATTCTCAGTGATCCTGCGCGGGAAGGAATTCTCCGATCAATATCTGATCAAGCACGAGTTCATCAAGCGCCTTGTCGAACGCTATACGAACGAGGGAATCGCGATCCCATTTCCGATGCGAACGGTGGAATTGCGACAGATCGGATCGAGCCAACCTCCCGCCATTCCGCCGCGTTGATCTCCCCCCGCCTTAGAACACGAGGTGAGCCGCGATGGCTCACCTCGTGTTTTTTTACTCCGGAAACGTGCGTTATTTTTTCAGCACGTTCGC
>JAQTRJ010000271.1:3154-3660 GCA_028711875.1 bacterium
CACGTGCGCCGTCAAAAATTTTTCGATTTCAGTATAGAGCGCAATCCGGTGGTCCCGCGAGCACAAGGCGCCACTGGCCGGCGCGACATCGCTCACCACGCCGCCCTGCGAGCGGATCGCGTCGCGAAACTCCGACAGCCCCGCTCCGGAATCGCAGGCCAAAAGAATCGGAGCGCGGATGACCTGGACGCGCCGCAGCGGCGAGATCGCCGACAGGTGTTCAAGCCCACCACCGGAAACGCCGAAGTTCGCTTCCATCAGCGAGCGCTTCCACCGCGGCGCGTTTTCCAGCTGTCCGGCCGCATCCGCGAATCCGTTGACACAAACTCCCGCCGCCCAACGCTCCGGGGATTCGGCCAGCGCCGACAACGCCAGAAAACCGCCGCAGCCTTCCCCGAGCACCGCGACCCGCTTGGAGTTCACGTCTTTGCGCGCGGCAAGCCAATCCACGGCGGCCGTGATTTCGGTCACAGCGGCACTATGTCTCGTCCCGTCATCTGCCGATG
>JAQTRJ010000272.1 GCA_028711875.1 bacterium
CGTTGCCGCGACCAGTCAGCGCAAGATTCTCCGTGCGCGACCCGCTGCGAACCCGCACCTCCACGACGGCGTCGTCGCGCGGCCGCAAATCGCCGCCGTAGACTTCGGCAGCGAAGCGAATGGTTTCGCCGCCGGAAAACAGCCTTTTCACCGGGCGGATGCGCACGGGTTTTTCTTCGACCGGCGCAATCAGCCATGCGCGCAAGCGCTGCATGAGAGTCTCGTAAAACGACGCTCCCGCAGGCGAAGCGGCCATCTGCAGACGCCAGCGCGACGTTCCCCAACACAGCAGCGCCGCGCCCCGACGCGATGCGATCTCCCACACGACCAGCGCGGGTTCATCTTCCGTGAGTCCCAGATTTTCGCGCGACATCTTCACCGGAATCTGCGCCGAGGCGTCCGCCTTAAAGTTGCCAACGCCTCCGAAGACGGGCGGGAGATCGCCCCAATTGGCCGGCAGCACGCCCTCGCCGGCAAACAGCGGATGACCGTCGGCAGAGCGCAGAACAACCCGTTCCTCCACCGGCGAAACACGAAGCGCCTCGATCGGAAGCCACTCCCGCAACTCCGCGAGCCGGGAAGCCGCGAGATTCGGTCCGGCCAGAAAGAGAAGGGGAACGCGCGTTTCGCGGACGACGCGAGCCAGCCGCTCCAAGCGCTCGGGCGGAGTCGCGCGCGTGGGAAAATCAGACCAAATCAGCAGGCGAACATCCGCGAGCTGCTCCGGCGACGGCATGGCCGCATCGAATAGAAAATCCCCGCTCTGGTCTTCGATCCACGAGCGCACATCCAGCGTTGTATCGCGCTCGAAAACCTGTCGAAGCTGGGTTAAATCAGGGGACGCAGCACCGGCAAACAGGAAAACCGAAGATTTTTTCTCCAGAACGCGAATCACCATCGAACGGCGATTGTTGTCGAGCAACGATTCTCCGGCCACGGAATCCAGCACCGCCGTGACGCGGAGATCACCCGACGACTGAACAACAAACGTAAACGCGACGCGACGCTCCGAATCAGCGTCATCGAAGCGGATGGTTTCTCGGCCGAGTTCTTCGCCGTTGCGTCCCACCAATCGCACCACCGTCTGCCGCTCCGCCAAACCGATCCCTCGGACTCGCACGTCCACCGGGACGGTGCTTCCGACGTAGGCGATTTCGTTGGCGAACATCTCCGAAATGACGGCGTCGGCCGCGGCCGCCGTATCGCCGACGCCCAGCGCGTAAATTGGCACGGTCGCACGAGCGGCCTCGCGCACGGGATTGGGTCCGAGGTTATACGCACCGTCACTCACCACGACGAAAGCCGCCACGCGTTCTGTGGACAATTCCTCGGCGGCGCGCGTCCAGGCTCCGGCAAGATTGCTGCCCACCCCGGTGAAAGCAAGAGTTGTCAGGGAATCGGGATTCACGCTGTGCAGGGAGTCGGCAAATGCGAAGCAGCGCAAATCGGCATGCCGACGCAGCTCCTGCAGGGCCGGCGATTGCAGAAAAGCCGTCACGCGCCCACTGCGATTCTCCGCTGATGGACGCACCGAGAGCGAAGCGGACTCGTCTATCAGCAGAGCGATGACGGGATTTTTTCGGTGCGTTGCTAAAAGGCGAAGCACCGGTTCAAAAAGCAGGAGAATGAGAATTGCCAGAGCGACTCCGCGCAGAATCCAGAGCAGAGATCTGCGCGACCGCGACACCGGAGGAAGCGTATAGCGGTATACCGCCCAAGAGAGAACGAGGACCAGCAACGCGGCTCCGACAAACCACCACGCGCTGGCCGTGAGCGTTAAGCGGGCATCCGCCAACAACAACGTCCTCGAAATGTAGCCGACGCTCACGGCAAACATTCCTCACGGGCCAAATCAGTCAATGACCAGCGCGGTCGAACGGATGTGTCAGATGGAACGCGCACGTTTTGCGAGCGCAGTTTCCACGCAAGATATCCCACCATCGCGGCATTATCCATGCAGTATTCGGGAGGAGGAACCACACAAGAAATTCCCGCTTCGCGGGAGATTTCGCGCAGCATAACGCGCAAGCGGGAATTCGCCGCGACGCCCCCGGCCGCTACCAGCGCACGGAAGTTTGAACGCCGCAAGGCGCGACGAATCTTCATGGCCACCGACTCCAAAGCCGCCTCCTGAAACGAAGCCAGAAGATCGGCCGTGTGGTTGGGCATTTCGGCGCTGGGGATGGCGCGCTGCGTATAGAGAACCGCCGTCTTCAAGCCGGAGAAACTGAAGTCATAGGAGTCGTCGGATTTCGAGATTGGGAAATCGAAAGCCCGGGGATTGCCGACGGCCGCCGCGCGGTCCACCGATGCTCCCGCCGGGAAATCGAAACCAACCAACTTTCCAACCTTATCATACGCCTCGCCAAGCGCATCGTCCAGCGTTGTCCCCAGCACGCGATAACGGCGCAAACCGGAGACCTCGACCAACAACGTGTGACCGCCGCTGACCAGAAGCACCAGAAACGGAAGCGGGAGTTCACCCGCCAGAAGTTCCGCCGACCACAAATGAGCCTCAACATGGTGGATGGCGTGGAATGGCTTGCCCGTTGCGAGCGCCAGCCCTTGCGCATACATCGCCCCCACCAGCAGCGACGCTACAAGGCCCGGGCCGATCGTCGCGGCAATCACATCTATTGCCGACAGAGATTGACCCGATTGAGCCACAGCATCGCGGGAAATCGCGTCCACCAGTTCCAGATGCGAGCGCCCCGCGAGTTCGGGAACCACGCCGCCGAAACGACGATGCACCGTCTGCGTCGTTGTGCACACTGCCAGCGTCATCCCGTCTCGCACAACCGCCGCAGAGCACTCGTCGCAACTTGATTCAACGGCCAGGATCAGCATGATGTCCAGAGAAGCTCGAGATCGAGGCATCCGTAATCGGGATTCCGTCTCGCATACAGGCCGCCTGAAACGCAACTTGAGCGAGGAACTCGGCACGTTCCATTCGGTGCAGAGCCTCGGCAACGGTTCGACCGACGGAAACCGCTCCGTGATTGGCAAGGAGATATACGGCAGCCGTCATGCTTGCGGCAAGGAGCGCTTCGGCTAACGCGGAAGAGCCCGGACTGACGAACGGAACACTGGCAATATCACCGATTAATTCACTCGTTTCAGCCAGCAGGCGCACGTCAGGCGTACGATTGGAAACGGCGAAACTCGTGAGATACGGCGGGTGCGCGTGGAGCACGCAGTCCACATCCGCACGCGTCCGATAGATAGCGCGATGCATCGGCCATTCGCTGGAGACGTCCGGCGGATTCGAGTCGTTCAGCTTGACCGCTGCGAAGGATGACTCGGCCAAGCCACGTTTTTCGATGCCGGACTTCGTGATTAGAATGGTTTCCTGATCGAGCCGCGCGGAGAGATTTCCGTCCGTCGCCGGCAAACAGCGATAGGCGTCGAGGATCGCGGCGGAACGGATCAACTCATTCGTCAGCGACTGTCGGGAGTCTTGTGAATTATTGGACGCCATTCGGGGTAATCAGGCCAAAACCCGCATACTTCTTCAACAGGGGTGGAACGACGATGGTTCCGTCGTCCTGATAGGTTTCGTAGAGCGCAACCAAAAGGCGCGAGGTGGCCACGCCCGAGCCGTTCAGCGTGTGGACGAATTCCGGTTTGCCGGTGCTCTTTCTCCGAAAACGGATTCCGG
>JAQTRJ010000273.1 GCA_028711875.1 bacterium
CGAATGCGCGGTCTGCCATAGCAATCTCGATGCGCCGATTCCCGACGGCAAGCTCGGCAGTTTCCCGACCATGACCGAGTGCATGGACTGCCACACCGCGAGGCGCGTCAAGACCGAGTGTCTGACCTGCCACTTGGCGACCGATGATCTCCAACCGGCGGATCACAAGCTCGATTGGCTGAACCATCACGGCATCGCCGCGAACACGGAACGCGAGTGCGCGCAGTGTCACAAAACCGACGATTGCCAAAAGTGCCATAGCGGAGATCCGGTGTTCAATCCGCATCCGCGCAACTACGTTTCCCGCCACGGTCAGGACGCGCATCTGTCGGACATCTCATGCTCGGTCTGTCACGATCAGCGCGACGATTGCGTGAGCTGTCACCGTCAGATGAACGTGCTTCCCGCCGACCACTTCAAGCCCGGCTGGGTCACGGCCGGCGGCGGCGCGCACTCCGAGCAGGCGGCGTTCGATCTGGAAAGCTGCATGGCCTGCCACGACACGCCGAGTCTTCAGCCGACGTGCGCGCGCTGCCACACCCAATGAGGTCATCCATGAAACAGACGATACTCAGTCCTGTCAAGATGGTGCTGGCGTCGGCCTGTGCGGCGGCGATGCTCTGGTCGTGCAGCGAGGATCGCGATGCGTCCGAGTACGTCACGCATCCCGCCGGCTGGACGGAACCGGCCAGCGAGTATTTCCACGGCACGCCCGCCCTCGAACGCGGCGGCGCGGACTGCATGGAATGTCACGGCGCGGATTTTCGCGGCGGCGCGAGCGGCGCGTCCTGCTATGATTGCCATGCCGTTCTCCACAACGATTTGACGGCGGATAATTTTGTGACGGCGCACCAGCAGTTCGTGGCCTCGGTCACGTGGAATTTGAATCGCTGTGCGCTGTGTCATGGAGCGGATTTCACCGGCGGTCCCAGCGGTTTCGCCTGTACCACCTGCCATACCGCTCCCGCCGGGCCGAGCGATTGCCGCGCCTGTCACGGCATGCCGCCGGTGGATGACGCCGCGCTCCTTTACGGAATGCCGAGCGGCGCGGCCGGCGCGCACGCGGCGCATGCCCGCTTCCTTTGCACGGAGTGCCATGCGCCGGTCACCGCTATGGCGCATGTAGACGGACTTCCCGCCGAGATCAGTTTCGCCGCGGCGCAGTTCGCGAACGCCCACGACTTCGCGCCGACCTCGTCGCACATCGGCACCGCGAACAGCGGTAATGCCGGCTGCAATGCCGTCTATTGTCATTCCGACGGGACGGGCGGCCCGCCCGTGGCCATGCCCCAATGGGTGGGCGGAAGATTAGTCTGCGGCGCTTGTCATCGGATGCCGCCGCCCGAGCCGCATCAGCAGATCGGCACCTGCCATGTCTGTCACACGAACGTGGATCCGACGTCGGACTACTCGAATGTGGACAGTATCCGCTTTCTGAATGAGTCGCTGCACACGAATGGGACGGTGAATTTCTGACGATGGATGAGGACGGGAGTCGCACACTCCCGCAGTGAAAGTCTCTTATGAGCGCTTCGCTTGACGTTCAACTGTTCTGGGTCGCCTTCGGCTGTTATTTTCTCGGCTGGCTGAGTTTTTCCGTTTGGCTGGCCGCGCGCAAGCCGTGGCTGACCCTGCTCGGCTCGATTCTGTTCGCGGCGGGCTTTCTGCCGCAGACCATCGCCTTCATCGCGCGCTGGATCATTACCGATCACTTCCCGATGTCTAATATGTACGAGTATCTGGCCGTGATGAGCTGGATGGCCGTACTCAGCTTCGGGATTCTCACGTGGCGCTATCGCCAGTGGATCATCAGCGCGCTGATTTCGCCGATCGTGGTCATGCTGATGGTGGCGGCTTCGCTGCTGCCCAAAGAGCCTTCCATGCAGCTCATGCCCGCGCTCCAGAGCTATTGGCTGATGATCCACGTTTCGCTCGCTTCGATCGGAGCGGGCGCGTTTGCCGTCGCGGCGGCAGTCTCGATGATCTTTCTTCTTACCGCCAAGGAAAAGGAAGACGCGAACGCCGAGTTCCACCCTTCGCTGCGCGCGCCGCTTCAATCGCTGGTGATTCTGCCCGCGTTGCTGGCGATCGTAGCCGGAGCGACGGGCGTGTTTCGTCACTTCACCCATTGGATGCTGTTCGGCGCCGAGTCGCAGGGACTGGGTAGTGCGCTGATTCTGCTGGGAATTTACCTGCCCGTCTGCGGCTTCGTGTGGGCGAAACTTGCGAACAACACTCCCGCCCGCGACCATCGCTACTGGTCGGGCGTGGCGTTTTTCAGTCTGTTCATCGCCGCCATCGTCGTCGGCCTGCTGCTGAAAAACGGACAGGCGGTGATCACCGCGGACAGTCCGCTGCGGATTTTCGAATTTTTTGGCGCGACCTTCGTCGTCGGCGTCGTGGTGCTGTTCATTGTCCATATTCTGCTCGGATTCGGACAGCTTCCGTGGCGGCTGAAACTCGACGGCCGGCTGCTCGATGAGATCAACTATCGCGCGGTGACACTCGGCTATCCGCTCTACACGCTGGGTGCGCTGTTCGCTGGCGCGATCTGGGCCGAGCAGGCCTGGGGATCGTTCTGGAGTTGGGACCCAAAGGAAGTCGGCGCGCTCATCATCTGGCTTTTCTACAGCGCGTTTCTCCACGCCCGCTATCAACGCGGCTGGTCGGGCACGCGCACGGCCGTGCTGTCGCTGGTCGGTTTCACGATGATGATGCTGTCGTTCTTCGGCAATTATTTCTTCGGCGGACTGCACGCCTACAATTAAAAATGCGAGGTGCCGCGGCGGCCGCTTGCGCCCGCCCCGGCCCAGATCGTTTCATGTGAAACTGGTTTCATGAATCCCGAAGACTATACCACGGAACCTCAATCGAACGGCAAGCCCACGAAGAAAAAAGGACTGTGGGCCACGCTGTCTTCGATGAAGTTCGCCATCTGGACGCTCATCCTGCTCGGTGCGCTCTCGCTGATCGCGCTGTTCGTCGGTGAGCTGCGCGATCCCGAAGCGGCGCAGGGCACCGGTGCGGGCCGCGCGCTCATGCAGCTGCTGCAGATGGATGATCCCTTCCGTTCGTGGTGGTATCGTCTGCTGCTCGGAGTTCTCTGTCTGTCGCTCTTCACCTGCGTTATCGAGCGCTTTCCCGTCATCTGGCGGCGCTGGTCGAAAACTCCGTCGGACGACATTAGCTGGTTGAAGAACGCGCGTCACGGCATCGTTCGCGTCGTGAACGTTGCCCCCGAAGAACTGCAATTTCTTTTCCGCGGCTGGTCCTGGCGGATCAAGAACGACACGTTATGGCTCGGCGAGCGCGGCCGCCTCGGCATCTGGGGGCCGATTCTCACCCATCTCGGCATGTTGCTCATCGGCGTCGGCGCGCTGGTCGGTTCGTTCGGCGGCTTCCGCGCGCGCGAGGGCGGGTTCGCCGGGGACGTCGTCCGCCTCGCGCATGCCGATTTCTCCGTGCGGATTGACAGTTTCCGCGTGATCTATTATCCTCTGCAGCCCGGCCAGTGGGTGCTGGTCGAGGACGAGTGGATCGGACGATTGGGGAAGCAGAATCCCGACGGCACGTGGCCAGTGCGTGAGGTCTGGCGCGACGGCGAAGGCGAACCCGTCGCCGTTCCCGCCGAAAACATCCGCAA
>JAQTRJ010000013.1 GCA_028711875.1 bacterium
CCAGCGGATCGTTCCTTCGGCTAACGCCTACCCGCTTGACACGCTGATGAAATCGCTGCGCCGCCTCGCGCACATCACGACCCGCCACGTGACCATCGAATACATCATGATCGCCGGAATCAACGACCGGCGCGAGGACGCCGGGAATCTGAAAATGCTGCTGCGGAATATTCCCGTGAAGGTGAATCTGATCCGGCTGCATCCGACCGGAAGCGTGCTCGCGCCCTCGTCCGACGAAGCGATTTCCCGCTTCATGAATTGGCTCAAAGCGGAAGACATCACCTGCACGCTGCGGGAAAGCCGCGGTGTCGAGGACAGCGCGGCCTGCGGAATGCTCTACGCCGAAGAACCGTCTCGCCCGGCGAAGACGCGCGCGTAGCGGCCTATCCCCTGTTCTTCAGCAATTCGCCGCTGATTTCGTAGGGGGATTTTCTCTCGATGATTCCCGCATCGAGAATTGCTTTGCGCTCGCCCGTCCAAAAATCCGCCAGAAGCTTGTGCTCCACCAGTCGTTGACAGCGGCGGCGCAGACGGGCGGCGCGGCGCCTCGCCAGCAGACCGGAATCGTTCAGAAACTTCCAGTGCCGCGAAACGCTCTCTTGAAACTCGGTTAGTCCCTCGTTTTTCACCGCCACCGTCATCACCGCCGGCGGAATCCACTCCCCCCACTCTTTCAGATTCATGGCCGCGCGCAGTTCGCTGGCGAAGCGCGCCGCTCCCTCGCGATCCGCCTTATTGATCACAAACACGTCCGCGATTTCCATGAGACCGGCCTTCATTCCCTGAATGGAATCGCCGGACTCGGGAACGAGCACGACCACCGTGCAGTCGGCGTGCTGCGCGACTTCCAGTTCCGATTGTCCCACTCCCACCGTCTCAAAAATCACGGTGTCGCATCCAGCGGCGTCGAGCACGTCGGCCATGTCGGCGGCGGCTTCCGCGAGTCCACCGAGACCTCCCCGCGTCGCCAGCGAGCGTACAAACACCTTTTCATCCGTGGAGATTGAAGACATGCGCACGCGATCCCCGAGCAGCGCTCCTCCGGAAAATGGACTGGTCGGGTCCACCGCGAGCACTCCCACCTTTTGATCGTGGGTGCGGAGCAGGCGGACGTACGCGCTGACCATCGTACTCTTGCCCGCGCCGGGCGGGCCGGTGAAGCCGATCCGAATGGCGCGGCCAATACGATCCGCGAGCGGGCGCAGCAAATCGTCCGCCGAGTCGGGATGGTTTTCGATCCGCGAGAGCAGCCGCGCGAGCGCCACGCGCGAGCCGCGAAGCATTTCTGCGATGAGCGAGTCGGATGTGCGAAGATCGGACATGGAACTCACGTGAGTGGCGCGCTTCCGTCCGGTTGCACGCCGCCGGATTCGGACGAAGCGAATTTTTCGATGTAGTCGCGCACTTCCGGCACGAGATACATGCCATCGGTGTTTTCCGCCGCCAGAATCTCGGCCAGGAACTCGGCGCGTTCGTCCAGCGACATGCGGCGATTCAGGAAAATCAACCGCTCTTCATCCTTCTGGCACAACCCGCCCTGAAAATTTCCCTCCTCAGTGCGGACCGTGAAGCCCAGCTGTCGGGCAGCGTCGGCAAGATATTGAAGGAGTCGTTCGCGTTTCATAGCGGCTATAGATACGGTTCTTCGTTTCTTTTTTCGAGTTCATCCACGATCGCCCGCACCCGCTGCGATTGGTTGCGCGGGCAGATCAGAATCGCGTCGCCCGCGTCCACGACGATGAGGTCCTCCACTCCGACCAGTGCGATCATTTGCTCCTTGGCGAGCACCATGTTGTTTTTCGATTGCACGAGCCGGGCCGTTCCGCGCGTGGCGTTGCCGTCCGCGTCGCGCGGGAGCAGCCGCCAGATTTCGTCCCAGCTGCCCACGTCGCTCCAGTCGAACGTGCCCTGCACGACGACGACTTGCGGCGCATATTCCATCACCGCGTAATCAATGGAGATTCCCTTGAGCACGGAAAAGACGCGGCGGGTGACCTCGTCCTCATCGGGAGTGCCGAGCGCCTGCGCGATTTCCTGAAAACCGCCGTACCACTTGGGCTGGAATTCGGCGAGTTGACGCATAATCACGTCGGCGCGCCAGACGAAAATCCCGCTGTTCCACAGGAATTCGCCGCTCTCCAAAAACAGCTTGGCGGTGGCGGCATTGGGCTTTTCCGCAAAGGTCTTCACGCGCCACACGCCGGGCGCGAGTTCCTTGGCCGTTCGATCCGTCTGAATATAGCCATAGCCGGTTTCGGGACGGGTCGGTGTAATGCCGATGGTGGCCAAACGCTCGGACTGCTCCGTCATTTCAACGGCCTTGCGCAGACACTCACGAAATGCGGCCAGGTCCTGAATGCGGTGATCCGCGGGAAGGACGATCATCACCGCGTCAGGATCGCTGTGCAGCAGATGAACCGCGGAAAGTCCGATGGCCGGGGCCGTGTTGCGGCCCATCGGCTCCACGATGAAGCGGTTTTCGCGCAGGTCCGCCGTCACGCTTCGGATCATCTCGACCTGCGGACGACTGGTCACGATCCAACGGCGCTCGGGCGGCACGAGCGGCGCGATCCGTTCCATCGTCTGTTCCATGAGCGAACCCTCGCCGAGCAGATCGAGCAGCTGTTTCGGCTTGCGACGGCGGCTGATCGGCCAGAAGCGCGCGCCGATTCCGCCCGCCATGATGACGGAGTGGAGCATTGAATGTGTCTCTATTTTTCGTCAGGCCGCGCGAGGTCCGTTTCGTATTCCCAGCGCGCGCGAATCGTCACCGTGTCGGGCGAAATCCAGAAGGGCTCCGCGGGTTCGTAAGGGCGCACCCGCCCGTAGGAAAATCCGCCGCTCCGGTCGCGATCTTGAATCACTTCGAGAACATATTTCGCCGCCGGCAGCCGCGACATCTCAAAACTGCCCGATATGCGATCCGCCACCGCATCGGCAACGGCCTCGCGATCCGGCAAGGCGAGAACGCGGATCAGGATCGTCCCTTCGTCCGCTCGCGGCGCGCGTCCGGTGAGCGTGCCGAGACTATCCGTTGCCCACGCGGCGAATTCAACGACCAGCGTGCTGTCGCCCAGCGGATTTCCGAAATCGTCCCGAATCGCCAGCGCAGGCAGAACGGCCCGGCAGCGAGTCCCCTCGGGAAAGGGCACCGCAGGATGCAGACTGAGCTCGCGCGGGCCACTCTGCATCACGGCAGCGGCCACCGTGTCGGAATCTCCCACCGCGAAGACGACGAGGCCCAGCGAATCCGCAAGATACGCGATCGGCTTGGTAAATTCAAACCACAACGAATCGGGAACGACGCGCGTTCGCGTGCGGGCCGTCGGAACGGTATTCAGAATGATCGGCCGCGACGTATCAGGACGCGCGCGCACCTCGAACGTGTCCGTATCCTGCCAGAGTTCGTTAAATTGATCCGTGCCGCTCCCCCAAAGCGACCACAGATCGTCGCCGAGAACATGCGCGGGAAAAACGTTCCAGGAATCGGCTCCCGACGTATCTGCATAGGCATCGAGAACTCGCACGGTGTCAGAATCCTCCGCGATGAACACGCCATCCAGCGACGCAATCTCGCGGTTCATGCGCACGGCGACCAGTCCGTCGTGGACTGAACGAATCGCGTGAATCCGAGCCGGCATGGTGTCCTGACGGCTGAGCTTGAACGACAGCCACGGAAGCGTGCTGTCCGTGACGATCACATCCCACGGGGGAACACCGATCGGTTCGCCCGGCGGGGTCCAAAGTCCGTCGCGGTTTCGATCCTGCACGGCGAAGACGCGATAGATGCCGATTTTGAGATAGTCGAAACGGAACGTGCCGTCACCGCTCGCCTGAACGCCGTAGTCCGCGGTTTCCGTCAGAGGGTCGGGCACCGCTTCATCTTCCAGGCGATAGGCCCAGAGCGTCACCGCCTGCGGAGTATCGAAGTCGCCGATCCATCCGCGCAGGGAGCCGCGGTCAATGTGCGATCCGGTGGAGAAGGCGATGGTGTACGTCTCCGCAGCGGGATTGCCGCGCAAGTCTTTCGCTTGGCTCCCGACGCTGATCACATAAGTGCGGTCGGCATCGAGCAAATCCAGATAAATCAGGTCCAACGCCCTTCCGCGCCAGCGATAGCGCAGTCGCTGGCGCGGATCTGGCGAGAGAAACAGAGCCGCTTCCACGGCGGTACGATTCACCGGTTCGGAAAATTCAAGTCGCGCCGTCATCCGCCGCGTCACGTCCACAGCATCCCGTTCAGGATAGTGAGCCGCGACACGCGGACCGGTTTTATCCTCGGGTCCGCCGGGCGGAACGCCGACCTTCGCGCAGGACGCCAGCAGCGCCAGCATGCCCACGAGAGTTCCCCAGAGAAAACCGCGAATTCCTGTGGAAACCATCACTCACTTTCTGCCGATGCAGTGATACTCGAATCCCGCCGCGCGCATATGCTCCGGCTCGAACAGGTTACGGCCGTCGAAAATCAACGGATTCTTCAGGCGTCGCTTCACGTCTTTCAGATCGGGATCGCGAAATTCCTGCCACTCGGTCATGATGAGCAGCGCGTCGGCACCGTCGAGCAGGCTGTAGCTGTCCTCAAACAGCTCGATGCGGTTGCCCATCAAGCGCCGCGCTTCTTTCATCGCCGCCGGATCATAGCCGCGCAGCTTCGCCCCGCGTTTCGTCAGCGCGTCCACGGTGTAGATGGAAGGCGCTTCGCGCATGTCGTCGGTGCGCGGCTTGAACGCCAAACCCCACAGCGCGAACGTGCGGCCGCTAAGGTCTTCGCCGAAATGCGCGACGACTTTGTCGGCGACGCGCAGCCGCTGACGGTCGTTCACATCTGTCACGGCGTGAAGAATGCGCAACGGGACGCCGGCATCGTCGCCCATCCGCGCGAGCGCCACAACATCCTTGGGAAAACACGATCCACCAAACCCGATTCCGGGAAAGAGAAACTGAGCGCCGATGCGCGGGTCGGAACCGACGCCATAGCGCACGGAGGTTACGTCCGCGCCCAGCGCTTCACAGAGATTGGCAATCTCGTTCATGAACGAAATCTTCGTCGCGAGAAGCGCATTAGCGGCATACTTGGTCATTTCCGCCGAGCGCACGTCCATCACGATCAGACGGTGGCCGGTACGCTGAAACGGCGCGTACAGCCGGCGCATCGCCTCTTCAGCGCGTTTGCTCGAAACGCCGAGCACAATGCGATCCGGCTTCATGAAATCATTGACGGCGTCGCCTTCCTTGAGGAATTCGGGATTGGAGACCACGTCGAACTCGTGCGTGGTCAGGGACGCAATCTTCGCGCGAACCAGATCCCCCGATCCAACCGGCACGGTAGACTTGTTCACGACAATCTTGTAGCTCTTCATATGGCGGCCGATGGTTTCGGCCACGCCCAACACGTGCGACAGATCGGCTGAGCCGTCTTCCATAGGGGGCGTTCCGACGGCGATCATGAGAATCTCAGCATCGTCCATGACGGACGTCAGCTCCGTCGTAAAATGAAGACGTTTTTTATCCACGTTGCGGACGAGAACTTCCTGCAATCCCGGCTCGTAGATGGGAATTTCGCCGCGCCGCAACAATTCAATTTTCGCCCGATCAATATCCACGCAGACTACGTCGTGGCCGGTTTCGGCCAGACACGTTCCCGTTACCAGTCCAACGTAGCCCGTCCCGATAACGACAAGTTTCATAGTTTCCACTCGCAGGTTTCCGAGTAGTGAGCGGCGTCCGGTTATCGGCTCGCCGCAGGATGCCGGGCGATGAACTCACGCATGTGCAGACTGATAACATGATCCAGAATCATATGAAGATCCTCCACCGGTCCGTAGTCGCGGCTGGCAACGACCACCGCGTGATCCACCAGCGCCTTCAGCTTGCCGCCGCCGAAACCAATCAGCCCGATGGTTGTCACTCCGCTGTCGCGCGCCGCCTCGGCGGCCCGCAGAATATTCGGCGAATTGCCCGACGCCGTCAGCAACAGGAGCAGATCGCCCGGTTTGGCGAACGTGCGCAGCGGTTCGGCGAACACCTGCTCGTAACTCACGTCGTTCGCGTAAGCCGATAGCAGAGGCATGCTGTCGTTCAGACAGATCATGCGCAAGCGCCGCGCGCCGGGGGCCACGGTGCCTTTGGAGAAATCGCACGCCCAGTGACTGGCCGTGGCCGCGGAGCCGCCGTTCCCGCAGATGAACACCGAGCGGTCTTCGTCGTAGGCGCGCTCCAGCAATTCGAGGACGCGCTCGACGTCGGCGAGGGACAGCTCGTTCAGAACGCCGCGCAAGTTGTCCAGATAGGTCGTGATATGGTCTCGTCGCTGCATGATCTCACTTGAAGGGATAGCGTTTAAAATTGAAAATCACTTTGCTGCCGTCGCGCTCGGGCAGAAACGCCAGCTCAAATAAATCCGACAGAGCCGCGCGGACATTTTCCTGATGAGCGGGCGGGACATAGAGCAACAGAAAACCTCCGCCTCCCGCTCCGGCGATCTTTCCGCCCAGCGCACCCGCCTTCAGCGCGCGGTCGTAGAGTTCGTCAATCTGGGAATCGCTGATCCGCGACGCCATCGTCCGCTTGAGCATCCAACCCTGGTGAAGTGCACTGCCGACCTCTTCGAATCGGCGGGCTTGAATGGCGCCGCGAATCGTGTTCACCAGCGGCAGCATCGCTTCGATGGTCTTGCGGCGCTCGCGAGTCATCAGTTTCTGCTCGGTGAGAATCGCGGCGGCGTTGCGCGTGCGATTCGTGTAGAAGAGCATCAGATTATTGCCGAATTGCAGCACGGATCGCGCGGGCAGTTCCACCGGTTCGTCGGTGACCGCGCCGTCGGGATGAAACGTGAACACCCGCAGGCCGCCGAAGGCCGCGATGTATTGATCCTGCTTTCCGATCGGGCGGCCGCAGCGCTCGATTTCGATATCGCACGCTTCCTCCGCCAATTGCTGGGCCGTGACCTGTCGCCCCTGATACATATACATCGCATTCAGAAGCCCGACGATCAGCGCCGACGAGGAACCCAAGCCGCTGCCTTCCGAGGGAATATCGGCCAGCGTGGAAATTTCCACTCCCCGGCCCAATCCGGTTTTCAGCATCGCCTCGCGAATCAGTTCGTGCTTGACTTGTGAAACGTCTTCGACGATCTCTTTGCTCGAGTAGTTCAGGACAATGCTGTTGTCGAAGCGTTCCTTGATGATGACGAAAATGTATTTGTCAATGGCCGTGGAAATCACTTGGCCGGCGCCGTCGGCGTAGAACTCCTTGAAGTCGGAACCGCCGCCGGCCAGACTGATGCGCAGCGGAGTTTGAGTGATGACCATTCAGTTTTCCCTGGTTAGCCACGCGCGCTGGGCGGCGGCATAGGTTTCCGGCGTGCCGATATCTTGAACATATTCGTCCGTGACGTAGCCGTACATGCGGCCGACGAGGCG
Organism: bacterium; assembly: GCA_028711875.1. Lineage (GTDB taxonomy): Bacteria > Electryoneota > RPQS01 > RPQS01 > RPQS01 > JAHJDG01. The sequence goes on from JAQTRJ010000013.1 coordinate 7,422, forward strand.
CGGCAGAACGTCGAAGCCGAGATCGGCCGGAGTTTTTTCGGGCAGAAACTCGAGCAGCGACGGGCTGGCCACGTGAATTCCCGCGTTCGCAAAATTCGTTCGCGGACGCGCAGGTTTTTCCTCGAAACCGATCACGCGGCCGTCTGGGGCGAGTTCGAGAATTCCACAGCGCTCGGGTTGATCTGTGGGATAGGCCAGCAGCGACAGCACCGGCCGCCCGGCGGACTCATGAAAACTCCGCAGCCGCCGCAGATCCACACGAGCCAGATTGTCAGCGTAGATCACAAAAAAATCCGGCTCGTGCGCCACGAACTCCCACGCCTTCCGCAGCGTTCCCGCGCTGCCGAGCAGCTCCGGCTCGAAGAACGGCGTAACGCGAATCGGCGTTTCCAGATTCGCGAGATAGTCCCGCACGGCGTCAGCATGATGATGGAGGTTGATCAGGATTTCCGTCACGCCCGCCGACTCGAGGGTGCGGAACCAATAGGTCAAGAGCGGTTGACCATGAATCGGGAGCAAGCATTTCGGAATATCGCGGGTCAGCGCACCCAACCGCGTTCCCCGGCCGGCGGCCAGCAAGAATGCCTTCACGCCGTTGCCCGGCGCTGATCGAGATGCCACTGCACGGTACGCCGCAATCCCTCCTCGAACGACACGGTGGGCTTCCAGCCGAGCACACTTGCGGCGCGTGTTGCGTCCAGATAGACACGATCAATTTCGCCGGGGCGGGCGCCGACGCGAAGCGGCGGCGGTTCGAAACCAATGATACGGCTGAGCGCGCTATAGATGTCGTTCACCGAATGTCCGACACCGGAACCGATATTCAGAATCTCGCCGTTTCCCTTGTCCAGCGCCAGCCGGTTGGCGGCCACGATATCGGAAATAAAGACATAATCGCGGAGCTGCTCGCCGTCGCCGAAGATGGTCGGGATTTTTCCGTCCAGCATCAGACCGATAAAAATCGCGTTCACGCCGGCTTCGCCGTGCGGATTCTGCCGCGGGCCGTAAACATTGGGATAGCGCAGCACCACGAACTCAAGTCCCGCGAGCATGCGATAGAGCGCGAGATAATGCTCGACCGTGTGTTTGGAAATCCCGTAGGCGCATTCGGGATGAATCCGATGGCTTTCGGTCACGGGCAGCGTCTCGGGTTCACCATACACGGCTCCGCCGGTGGAAGCGTAGATGATTCTCCGCGCGCCGTGCTTCACGGCGGACAGAATGACGTGCAGCGATCCGATCACATTGCACTGCGCGTCGAACACCGGATCGTCGAGCGACTTGCGCACGTCCATCTGCGCCGCGTGATGATGGATGGCTTCCGGTCGGAATTGCGCGAACACGCCGTCCACGAACTCGCGATCGCGAATATCGCCCTCGAAGAACCGCGCCGCTTGGGGAACGTTGCCGCGAAATCCCGTGCTGAGATTATCGAGCACCGCCACGGCATGGCCGTCCGCTACGAGACCGTCCGCCACGTGCGAGCCGATGAATCCCGCTCCGCCCGTCACAAGAATTCTCACGATTGTCCCTTCACGGCTTCGCGGACCACATTGAGCGACCGCATGTTTTTCTCGGCGAAATCAAGAATATCCTCGATATCCGTCTGCTGTTCCAAATACAAGCGATAGTCATGAACGGAGTCGGCGGGCGTTTTTTCCGGCGTCCATCCCAGCCGCCGCAGTTTGGCGATGTCGGACACGGCGTGCCGGGTATCCCCGAACCGGTAGTGTCCGGGAATGCGCGGTTCGATAGCCTCGCGCCCGTACTCCTTCGCCACGACGCGGCAGAAATCCCGCACGGTATGCGCCACGCCGCCGCCGACGTTGAACATCTCGAAATCAGCGCGCGCATCGTCAAGCACGAGCAGATTGGCCCGCACGACGTCGCGAATACTCACGAAATCGCGAACCTGTTCGCCATCCTCGTAGATCACCGGAGCGCGCCCGAAAAAGTAGTTCAGAGAGAAAATCCGGCACGCGCCCGAATAGCTGTTGTAGAAACTCTGCCGCGGCCCCTGCACGATCGAATAGCGCATGGCGACGGAGGGAATCTCGTAGCGGCGGCCGAACGCCAGCGTCATGAGTTCCTGCGAATACTTCGACAGCGCGTATTGATTCTGAGGATGGGCATGGGTTTCGGGAGTGGGCATCCACTCCAGCGTCTCGCCGGTGTCGGCGTCCGTGAACTCCCACTGTCCCGATTGCAGCTGGTCGAGCGGACGCAGCGCGGGCGCGACGATCCTGCCGGATTTCGCGCGAAACACGCCTTCACCGGCCACGGCCTGCGACGAGGCGACGATCACCTTCCTGACGGGCAGTTTTTTTTCCACGATCAGCTCGAAGATCAGCGCCGTGCCCACCGAGTTGACGTGAAAAAATTTGCTGAAGTCCGGCAGATAATCCTGATAGGCCGCGAAATGATAGACGGCGTCCACGCCGTCGAGCGCGCGCAGCAGATCGTCGCGCTTGCGCACGTCGCCCTCGATGAAGCGCGCCCGTTTCGGGATGTAGTCCGGCTTGCCTTTCAGGTGCACCGGTTTTTCGAGGCTGTCGAGAATCGTGATCTCGCAGCCGCGCGCCATGAGGGCGTCCACCGTATGCGAACCGATGAATCCCGCGCCGCCCGTCACCAAGACATGCATAGTCGCCTTCCGATCACTCTGCGGTCTATTGCGCTCCGCGTCCACCGAGCACGGCGGGGATGGTTTTCAGCAGAATTTTGAAATCCAGCCACAACGACCAATTGTCAATATAGGCAAGGTCCAGGCGGACCCACTCGTCGAAATCGGTGATGCTGCTGCGTCCGGAGACCTGCCAAAGGCAGGTCAGTCCCGGCTTCACGGAGAGTTTGCGGCGATGCCAACTTTCGAAGCTCCTCGCCTCCGATTCGATTTGCGGACGCGGTCCGATGATGGACATGTCCCCTTTGATTACCATCCACAACTGGGGAAGCTCATCCAGACTGTATTTCCGCAGAAAGCGTCCGATCGCCGTAACGCGAGGATCGTCCTTCATTTTGAAGGCCGCGCCTTTCATCACGTTTTTTTCCATCAAGGTTTCCTTGAGCTGGTCGGCCTTGACCACCATGGAGCGGAATTTCGGGAATTGAAAATCTTTTCCCCATTGTCCGACCCGCTTCTGCCAGTACAGCACCGGCCCGCCATCCTGCAGTTTGATGGCCAGCGCGATTCCCGCCATGAGCGGCAGGAGCAGCAGCGCCACCACGGACGCGAAGACCAGATCGAACAGCCGCTTGACCAGCAGCTGCCATTCTTTATGTCGCGTCGTCCGGTAAACCAGCACCGGCTGATCGTAGAGAATTTCCGTCTCCACCTGAGCCACCAGTCCGGAGAAAAAGTCCGAGAGGATGACCGAACTCACGCCCTCCTGCTCACAGAGCGCCATCATGTCGGTGCAGGATTCGATTTGACGCGATGGAACGGCAAACACCACTTCATGGATCGGATGCGTGTGCAGAATCTGCGGCAGCTCTTCCGGTCCGCCGAGAACTTGCGCCCCCATCACGTTCATTCCGATGCGCTCGCGATCCAGATCCACGAATCCGACCAAATCCACTTTCCATTCCGCGTGTTTCCGGATGGCACTTAGAAACCGCTGGGCCTTCTGTCCCGAACCCACAATGAGAATCGTCTTCGAGAGCGCGCCTTCCTGCCGCAGATAGGCCCGGAGATAGCGAAAGAACACGCGATTCAGCGTCAGCAGACAGACCACGAAAATCACGAACAGTCCCAGGGCCGCCCGCGGCGGAATTTCAATGCGCAGCATGTATCCCAAACCGAGCAGAATCAGCGTGCCCATCGCCGTGGCGCGCAGCACCACTTTGATGTCGTGGGTCAGCGACCAGCGCCGCGTTTCGGCGTATGCTTTCTGCGAATCGAGCAGCTGCCACCAGATGATCACCGCCATAATCATCACGTTGTAGTAGCTGTCCACCGTCTGCGCCGTGCCGAAGAAAAGCGCGGAGCGAATCTGCAGGCGCATGGCGAACGCGGTGAAGAACGCCACGGCGATCATCACGACGTCCGCGATTTGGGCGAACATGCGCACCCAAATGGACTGCTCGTTGGTGGGAGTCATGCGGGATAGATTCGCAGATTCAGGCGACGGACCGGCGATGCGATCCGTTCGTCATCGTTCACGATGCACCGTGGTAGAATTCGACGATCGCCGCGGCGACGGTTTCCACTTGCGGCTCGGTAAGTTCAGCGTACATGGGAAGCGCCAGCGAGTCTTCCGCCAGCCGTTCGGCTTCGGGAAATTGGCCGCGCCGATAGCCGAGATATCCGAAACAATTCTGCAGATGCAGGGGCACGGGATAATAGACGTCGCAGGCGATGCCCCGGCCGCGCAAAAAGTCGCGCAGTTCGTCGCGGCGCGGCGCGCGGATCACATACTGGTGATAGGTGTGATCGGCATCGTCGGGGACGCGCGGAACGGTCACCGGCGCGCGGGACAGCCGCTCATCGTAGAGACGCGCCCACGTCCGGCGGCGCTCATTCCACTCCGCGAGATGCGCCAATTTCACCAGCAGCACGGCGGCCTGAAGTTCGTCGAGACGCGCGCAGATGCCGACTCGATCATGATAGTAGCGATCCCGTCCGCCGTGGACGCGATCCATGCGCACCAACGCGGCGTGCTGCGCGTCGCGCGCCAGCACCATGCCGCCGTCGCCGGCGCCGCCGAGATTTTTCGTAGGATAAAATGAGAAACAGGAAAAATCCCCGATTCCACCGGCGGTAAATCCGGCGCGCCGCGCGCCCACGGCCTGACAGGCGTCCTCGATCAGCAAAGCTCCGGTCTTCGCGGCCGCCTTCCGCCACGCTTCCGGCTCGCAGACCAGGCCGAACAGATGCACGGGCAAGAGCGCGCGTGTCCGCGAGGTCGCCACGCTCTCCACGAGATCCACGCGGGCGTTATAGGTTTCCGCATCCACGTCCACAAACACCGGCTTCGCGCCCACCCGCACAATGGCGCTGACCGTCGCGAAAAACGAGTACGGCGTGGTAATCACCTCATCGTCCTTCGTCACTCCCGCCGCCATGAGCGCCAGAATGAGCGAGTCGGTACCAGAGGACGTTCCGATTCCGAACGGCATTCCGGCCAGCTCGGCCATTTTCTCTTCGAGCTTTTTGACCCGCGGCCCGAGAACGAAGTATTGCGTCTCGAACACTTCGGTCACTGCCGCCATCACATCCTCGCGGATCGTCTGGAACTGCGCCGGCAGATTCATAATCGGTACGTTCACGAAGCCACTCCTGCAAAATGCTCTACGGTGCGTTTCAGTCCCTGACGAAAATCCATCTTTCCCTCGTAGCCGGTGGCGGCGCGGAGCTTGGATACGTCGGCCAGCGAGTGCCGCACGTCGCCCGGCCGCGCCGGCTCGTGGCGCGGCGTCATGGGCTTGCCCATGATCCCGGCGATCGTTCCGAGCACGTCGAGCAGCGTGAAGCTGTGACCGCAGGCAACGTTGAAAAACTCGCCGGCTACGCCGTCGGATGTGCAGGCCAGCAGATTGGCTTCCACGACGTTGTCCACGTAGGTAAAATCGCGGGATTGCAATCCGTCGCCGTAAATCACCGGAGTCTCTCCGCGCCGGAGGGCCGTGATGAAGCGCGGAATCACGGCGCTGTACTGCGAGGCCGGGTCCTGGCGGGGACCGAAGACGTTGAAGTAGCGAAGCGCCACCGTTTCCAACCCGTACACGCGGAAGAAAGCGGCGGCGTATTTTTCAGCGGCCAATTTGCTCACGGCATAGGGAGACATCGGCAGCACGGGCATCGTCTCCACCTTGGGCAGCGTCGGAGTATCGCCATACACCGACGACGACGACGCAACAACCACGCGCCGCACGCCCGCGGCGCGCGCCGCCAACAACACATGCAGAGTTCCCGTTACGTTGACGTCGTGGGACGCCATCGGATCGTTGACCGACCGGGGGACGCTGGGAAGAGCGCCCTGATGGAGCACGAATTCACGTCCGGAGACGGCGCGCGATACGGCCTCGCCATCTCGCAAATCTCCGGTGATGATTTCGACGTCGCGCTCGATCCCCGCAAGATTTTCGCGCCGGCCGGTCGCGAAGTTGTCGAAAATCGCCACGTCGTGACCGAGCCGCAGCAGGTGGTGCGTCAGATTCGATCCGATAAACCCGGCTCCGCCGGTAACCAGAAAGCGGGATGAACTCATGCCGCTTCCGCCGGATCGGTGCGAACGAAGGTGTGACAGGGATTGACCATACCGCGAAACGCTCCGAAGATATATTCGATGTGCCGCGCCGTCAACCCGGCGTGACAAGGCAGCGCGGCGATTCCGTCGCGTTCATCCATCTCGCAGAGAATGCGAAATTCCGCGAGCCGGTTCGTGATCGCATCGGCGGTGTAGGGCGGCGCGCAGCGCAGCAGAAAAGCCAGCGGCGGTTCCGGAGCAGCGCAGGCGGCCTCCATGCCGAGCAAGCGGAACAGCTCCGCGTAGCGCGCCCAGTTCGCTGCGCGGGCGCGGGCGTAGTCCATTCGGCGCGGCCAGTGGGTTTGCAGCATCTCGCGCACAACGTTCCGTTTCGTCACGTCCAGACAATGGAAGTGATCCCAGACGTGGCGATCGGGAAAATATTCGCCAACCAGCGCCGCGCCGTAGGGCATGGGAAACCAGCGAGTGAAATCGTAGACGGCGTATTTTCCGAAACTCCCCGAGTGTTGGTCGCCCGGAACATCATACAGCAGATCGCGGCAATCCTCGACGAGCGGCACCGCCCCCGCGGACAGCGCTTCGGCCTCGCAGCAAGGCACTCCCCAGCGGTGGCCGATCAGATACGCCGCCGCATCCTTCTCGCGGGCGCGGAACACGAAATGATCTCCATACGAATCCGTCAACTGCTTGAGGTAAGCGCTCTCGCCGACCGACGCCCACACTCCCACAAGGGCCTGATCCGGCAGATGCAGCGCCCGCAGCGCCGATTGCAGCGCGAACGCCCCCGACGGCATGTAGGTGAACTCCGCGTCGAAATACTCGAGGAGCTGAGTATTGATCGCCACGAGCTGCTGCTCCGGCCAATCCAAATCGGATGGCATGAACGGTTCCAGCGCGAGACGCGGACAGACTTCTTCGGGCGGCGGGCGAAACAGAATCGGATAGGGCTGCGTGCAGTATTTCTGAAAATAGTGCTGGAGTTCGGGCCGGAAACTCACGCCCACGTCCAAATATTCATAGGGCGAATCGCGAAATGTCTCCACGACGTGCCAGAACAGATACGCGTTGGCTTCGATGGCGCGTCCCGCCTCGTTGGTTCCGCCGTAGTGGTAGAACAGCGTGTTGCTCGTCACCGGCGTCACGATAATTCCCCCAATCAGCTGATCCTTCAGGTACGCAAGGAACATCCGTTGTTCCGGTTCGAGATGGGACGTGAGCGTGTCGGGATTGTACCAGACGCGGGCCATTTGGGAAAGATCGCGGCTCTCTTCGACGCGGATGCCGGCGCGTTGGGCTTTGCGGATGCCTTGCTTGGCCCGTGAACGCAAGCGCTCCTTCGCCACGCGGGGATCGAGATGGAGAAGCGATCCCTGCGTCAAAACGTCTTTACCGATATAGTGCACGGAAAGTCAGTCCTCGCAGATTCCCACGCCGCTGCTGGGGGGCGCCGACAGATACGGCTC
>JAQTRJ010000274.1 GCA_028711875.1 bacterium
GTTCCGCGAGCCGAAGCTGATTCATTATCCGACCTTCGACGGACTCGAGATTCCCGCGTTTCTCTATCTGCCGCCGGACTACGTGGAAGGACAGCCGGTGCCGTTCGTGATTGACGCGCACGGCGGGCCGGAGTCGCAGTTTCAGCCGGACTTCATCCGCAATTTCCAATATCTGCTGCTGAACGGCTACGGAATTCTGGCCCCGAACGTGCGCGGTTCGTCGGGCTACGGACTCGAATTCTTGAATCTGGACAACTACAAGAACCGCAAGAATTCGCTGAAGGATTACAAGGCGGGCGTGGATTTCCTGATCGCAAACGGCTACACGAAGCCGGGGATGATCGGCGTTCGCGGCGGATCGTACGGCGGCTACGTCGCGCTCGGCATGATTACGGAATATCCCGACTTGTTCGCCGCGGCGATTGACATCGTGGGCATCGCCAACTTCAAGACGTTCCTGCAGAACACGGCCGACTATCGGCGGGCGCTGCGCGAGGCGGAATACGGGCCGCTGACCGATCCCGATTTTCTCGATTCGATTTCGCCGATTTACAAAGCGAACCTCATCAAGACGCCGCTGCTCGTCGTGCATGGCGCGAACGATCCGCGCGTGCCGGTGGACGAAGCGCGGCAGATTCTGGCGGCGGTGGCGCAGAACGGGATCGCGGTGGACTCGCTGATTTTCGCCGACGAAGGGCACGGCAGCGGCAAGCGCGTCAATACCATTGCCGAATACCGCAAACACGTGGAATTTTTCGACCGCTTCCTTAAACCGGCGGCGGTGAAGGAAAAGTAAATCTCTCGGCAGACGACTCGCACCTAACATCAGACATCCTCCATAATCAACCCAGGAACGCCGCAGACACGGAGATGAACGTTTCCAAGGCGACAGCGAAGGACCTGGATCATCTGCTCGAGCTCGTGGCAGAGTACCAGGAACAAGAAGAATCGGCGGACGTGATTGACGACGAGGTCAACGCCGCCTATTTGAAGGGATTCATGAGCGATCCGCAGCAGGGCGCGATTTTCATCGGCCGGACATCGAGCGGCCAGCCGGTGGGATTCATGACGGTGCACCTCGAGCCGTCCACGCTGCGGGCGGCGCGGCTGCCGCGCCTGCTCGATATTTTCGTCAGCGAGCCGCATCGCCGGCAGGGATCGGGAAAGCAACTGCTCGACCATGCGATTCGCTGGGCGAGGGAGCAGAAGCACCAGGAACTGGTCTGGTTCATCGGCAACATGAATCTGACCGCGCAACTGTTTTTCGACGCTCTGGAGGGAGTTGACCAGACGGGCTGGCTCGGATACTCGCTGAGGCTCGACCGCGAGTTGTGATCGGGAACCTATTCGTAATCTCATGCGCAGACTCTTCATCCTCTCATTAGTTGTCCTTGCGGCGGCAGCGCTTTCGCTGGCGACGGTGGCGGGCAAGCGCGCCGTGCCGCCGGAGAAGCGGTGCGGGCGCGCGGCCCATTCCCCCCGCGACGCGCGCGCGGAACGGCCGGGGAGTCTGGATGAGCTGTACATGGTCGAGGGGCCGTTCTCCATTCCCGACAATCCCGGCAACAACACCAACGATACGATGGTGTCGGTGCTGACGATTGGGGATGACGTGGAGATTTCCGACCTCAACGTTCGGATCGTGATTTCGCATTCGTGGGTGCGGGACTTGTATATCAGTTTGTCGCATGTGGACACTGTCACGGCCGAGGTTGTGCTGCTCAACTTGCTGCCGCAGGACGGAGCGGATACGCTGGACGGCTGGTTCGACGACGAAGCTCCGGTTTCGATCCTGGACACGGCGGCGACGCTGATCGGCGAATGGCGGCCGGTGGAGACGCTCGGGGATTTCGACGGACAGAGCGCGCAGGGGGATTGGATTCTGCGGATCTGGGATCGCTTCCGGCTCGACAGCGGCTACGTGGCACGCTGGGGAATCGAGGTGAATCGCACCGTCGTGCTCATCGGAACGGTGCGCGGAAGTTTTCCGCGCGATCCGATTCCAAATGTGAAAGTGGAGCCGCTGCCGACGACCTCGTTTACTTTCACGAACACGGCAGGATTCTACGGTTTCGATAATCTGGCGACCGGCACGTACTCCGTGCGCTTCAGCAAGCGCTACTACGACACGCTGACTGTGGAGAACGTGGAGATCGTAACGGGCGAGCTGACGGAACTCAGCGTGACGATGAATCGGACTCCAGGGACGGGAACCCTGATTGAGGAGGATTTCGAGAGCGTCGCGCCGGGAACTCTCCCCGCCGGCTGGATTCAGATTGACGTGGACCAAGGATCCACAACGAATCAGTATTTTCCCGGTCTTTCCGTGTGGCAGGTGTACAACGATCCGTTGTTCGTAGCCCACGGCGGCAGTCGGTTTGCGGGAAACCATTTCAACGATGATGGGATTCCTCCGAACAATGACTGGCTGATCCTGCCGCAGATCACGGGACATGGAGCGATCACGCTGGAGTATTGGGCCGCCTCGGACCTCGATCCGTTTTTCGAGGACTTCGACGTGAGGGTTTCGACCACCGACAGTCTGCCGGCGAGTTTCACAGAGATCGTCGAGACCGTGACCAACGCTCCCGTCACCTGGACACAGCACACGGTGGACTTATCGGACTACGCGGATTCTCCTTTCTACGTGGCGTTTCACTACACCTCCACCGATGAATTCATGCTCAAGATAGACGACATCCTGATTGATTACTTCGCCGCGGCGGACGATCCGATCGTGGCGACGCCGCACGATTTCATCTTTCACGGCAACTACCCAAATCCGTTCAACGCGCAAACACGGTTCTCGTTCGATCTGTCCCGGCCGGCGCGGGTGCAGCTCGTGCTGTTCGACCTGCTCGGACGACAAACCGCGGAGATCGCGAACGAAACGTTCACGGCGGGTTCGCACGACATCGCCTTCGACGCGAGCGCTTTGTCTTCCGGAATCTACATTGCGCGGCTATCGGCGGCGGGCGCATTTCAATCGCGCAAGATCGTTCTGCTCAAATAATCGCCGGGGAGGATGACCGGACGCGGCATTTGAAGTCGCGATCATCCACGTGCTCGAGCACTTGTTTTGGATCATCACCAATAACCTTTGAGGAGTCTCATCATGTTGAAATGGTTGCACGTTGCATTTATTCTCTTGCTGCCGGTGGCGTTGCTGGCCAGCCCGCTGCCCTTGACCAAGCAGCAGATCGCAACATCCGATCCCGCGCTGGAAAGCGCCAAGTCGGCTCCGGTCACCTCGTTCCGTTCGGAGCATTCCACGCACCTACGCGGCGCGCTCGACGAAGTGCTGGTGGAAGAAAATTTCGAATCCGGTACGATGCCGCCGACGGGATGGACGCGGATTATCCACAACACTCACAACTCCACCTACACGTGGCATTCGTCTGATGCGGTCCCCTTCGAGGGTGACTACAACGCTCAGGTGCTGTACGCGGAAGATGTAACTCTTCAGGACGAGTGGCTGGTCAGCCCGGTGCTCGATCTGGCGGCGGCGAGCGGCGACGTGAACGTTCACTTCGCGTGGAACAGCAGCTACTACTGGGGCGTCAATCCGTATGACAACTACGATCTGGAACTGCGCATTTCCACCGACGGCGGCACGACCTGGGAAACCGCCGTGCT
>JAQTRJ010000275.1 GCA_028711875.1 bacterium
GTCGAGCGTGGTGTGCACGGTCACGCCGTCGCGATAGGGATCGAATCCGTGTTCGCGGCCGATGACGTTGAGCTGCTGCCGCACGATCTCCGTGAAGTACGGCGCGATTCCAGCTTCACCGCCGAGCGCCGAGGGCTGAAGTCCAAGCGGCACGGCGCTCAGGCTGTCGTACCCGGCGCGAGTCAGGAAGCCGACCTTCCACATCCGCCACAAGACCAAGTTCCGCCGCGCCAGCGCGTTGTCCGGGTAGTTCAGCGGATTATAGCGGGTCGGAGACCGGGGAATCCCCGCCAGCAGCGCGGCTTCGGCGATGGTCAGTTCCGGAACCGATTTGGAAAAATACGTGGACGCGGCGGCGGCAATGCCGTGCGCGCCGGCCCCGAAATAGGTCTGGGTGAGGTACATCTCGAGGATTTCATCCTTCGAGTAGTACCGTTCGATCTCGATGGCGGTCAGCGCTTCGCGCAGCTTGCGCGTCAGCGATCGCTTCGAGGTGTAGTAGAGATTGCGCGCAAGCTGCTGAGTGATCGTGGACGCTCCACGCGGCCGCAGATCGAAGCGGATCAGACTGATAACGGCCGCTTTAGCGAGCGCCGCCGGACGAATGCCCCAGTGTTCGTAGAACTTGTGGTCTTCGATGGCCAGAAAGGCCTGAGTGACGCAGGCGGGCGTCCGCGACAGCGGCTCGTAGGAGCGGCGCTGGGTATAGATTTCCTTGATGAGAGTCCCGTTGCGATCGAGCAGCTTGGTGCTGAGCTGCGGCTCGAAATTCTCGAGTTGCTCGACGGACGGCATGCCCTCGCGGAGCACAAAATAGTAGCGGATTCCCGCGAGCACGAGCACGCCGATGCTCAGCCCGACGGCCGCCGCCACCCAGAAGCGCCACAAAGACCCCAGACGACGCAGGAGGTTCGCGAGAAAGGGATTCACGACGGATTGCCGGTCCTACATCCGCACAACGGGGCGCGGTCCCATGCTGTGCTGCGGTTCATGAAGACGACATCTGCTGAAGGCTGAGCCGCTCGCCGTCATGACGAGCATAGGTGAATTTCGTGATCCAGTCGCCGAGATTCACGTAGGTGTGATCGTTGTCCACGTACTCATACGGGCGGTGAAGATGCCCCAGCACCACGTTGCGATAGCCCTCCGCGAACTTGCGGCGCGCAAACTCGAGATACTCGCGGTCATCTTCGGGACGCACTTTCGTGTACACGTGGCTGGTCGTGCTTGTGCCCGAGGCCAGCGCGATGGCCAGATCGGGATGAAGCAGGGCGAACAGCCGCTGGGCGGCGCGATTGCGGAGCAGCTTCTTCAAGAAACGATAGCCATGATCGCGCGCCAGAATGCCGTCGCCGTGGAGAATGTAGGTCGGCGCCCCGGCGATCTCGGCGATCAGGCCGTCGTCATGCACGGTCATGCCGATGCTGTGTTCGAGAAATCCGTGCAGACGGAAATCGTGATTTCCGGCCAGCAAATGAACGGCGACGCCGCGTTCCACGAGGGTCCGAATCCGGTGCAGCAGCGCAAAATGGCGTTTGGGCACGACGTGCCGCCACTCATACCAGAAATCGAACAGGTCGCCCACGAAAACCAGCGACCGGCCATCGTCCGCCACCCGACCAAGAAAGCGATCCATCATGACAGCCTGCTCGGCGGGATCGGGGAGATGGACGGCACCGAGGTGGGCATCCGACAGGAAGTAAACCGGTGCGGGGAGTAGTGTCACATGCGGCGTTACAGCCATGTTCCGTAATATACCACGTTTCCATCGGTAAATCAACATTGGCGGCCCACTTCGTGGCCGACAAGGAAGCAAAGCAATTTTGGATATTGGAATCGAAATCGTGAGTTTTCTCCGGGCGGATTACGAAACACTTGCAACTTGGTTTCAACCCGATTATTTTACCGGTTACATGGCGAGATTATCTCATGTATATTCCACAAATTGCAATAATCTGGGCGAATTCGCGCAGAACACTTGCCGCCCTGCTGGCCACCGGTCTGGTCATAGTGGTTGGCATGATCTTCCGGCTGGAAGGAAGATTGGTGGCGGCCATCGCAACCGTGGTCGGACTCCTGACTTCGGTATTTTCCGGACTGATCGGGTTGATTGTGCTGGTTCCGTGGGTAGGGCCGCTGGTGATGAAAGCTCTCGCTATCCCGTTCCTGTGGATTATGAATGGCTTGGGCTATTTCGCGGCAATTTTTCTGATGCACCGGGGGCATTCGCGATCGGTGGTAGATTCCCGTCTGCTCACCTATATGCTGTTAATTGGTATTGTAGTTGGCTATATTATTGGAAAACTGATATAAACGGCAGGCACACAATCAGGGGCAAGTATGGAATCAGTCGGAAAACGGCTTGACTCTGCCTATGACAATGATTATTTTATATAAGTTACGTTCGAAGATTTGCATTCCGGCGGCGTGGAACGTGCCCAAGTCGGCCGGAGTAACCCCTCAAGGAGGAATCAGAATGACGCGTCGAATGCCTTTTTTAGCACTCGTTCTGCTTATGGCGATGGCGGCCACGGTTCTGGCAGTCCCGGCAGATATCCAGCTTCCGATTGTGAAGCGAGCCACTGACATGAGCCCGTCCCATACGCCACGGTATCTGGACGAGACGGTTTATTATGAGGACTGGGAGACCGGTGATCTTCACGGATGGACTCCCCTTGATCTGACCGCCGAACCAAGCTGGTGGCATCTGGATACGCGCGATGCCTTTGGCGGCAGCGGCACATCGTGGTGGATGGGCAATCCGGCGGTTGGTACCAACGGAGGCTATCTGGATGACTGGTACATGGCGCTGAATTCTCCTTCGATCACTCTCCCCGCTGGCAATCCCATGCTGCGCTTCATGGCGCGCTACAGCTGCGAGGATCCGGATGGCGCGGAAGCCCCCTACACCGGTTGGGACGGCATGAATCTGCGCATCTCCACGGATGGGGGATCGAGATGGTTCATAGTTCCCAACACGGCCGTCACGCCTGCCTATGATGCAACGAGTCTGTACAGTTTCGGTTTCCAGCATGGCGAAGGCGCCAACATCCCCGGCTGGTGCGGTGTGAATACGAGTGGCCACCGGAATTGGTACGTGCAGACCGCGAATCTTTCGCAATGGGCGGGACAGACTGTAACGATCCGCTGGGCATTCGCGTCCGATCCGGCCTATAACTCGACCAACAACTCGCAGATGTTCGGTTGGATGATTGATAACATTCGCGTCTACGCGCTCACGGATACCGTGTTCAGCGACAACGCGGATGCCGTGGGCAGCTGGACGACAGTAAACGTTCGTCCGACGGGCGGCAACCTGTGGCGGATCGCCACCGATGCCACCTCCCCGGCCGGATCGCACATCATCGCGTGCAACGATCCCACCGACAATCTTTACAACATCAACATGAACAACGTGCTCGAATCGCCGATCATTGACATCACCGACTTGCCGTACGGTTCGTTGATCGCCGATGTTCAGGTCACGGGTGTGGTGATGTGCGAGAGCGGGTTCCCGGATTGCGACTACTGGGGTATGGAGGTGTCGGGAGACAGCGGATTGACTCGGTGCGCGGTCTCCAATCCGACTTGCGATGCGGGCGGCGAAAACTATGTGTATTCGGACTGTCCGGAAT
>JAQTRJ010000276.1 GCA_028711875.1 bacterium
GGGCAATACTAAGTATTCTAGCGCCAAACTAGATAACCTGATGAAATGTTATCGCTTTTTCAAGGAATTGCGAAACTGTTCGATACACCGAGGCGGTATTGCTAGTATGAAATGCAAAGAAGCATTCGATGCGTTTCAGCAAGTCGCAACTACCAGTGACTTGGGTCTGCAGGAGGTTCCGCGACATCACGAAGTCTTCTATGACCAAGAGATCAGAGTTGATCTTAGAGGAGTGGTTGGATTCTGCGACGTCATACATCGAATCATGGTGACCACTGATGCTGAATTATCAAGGTCACTTGCTGCTGAACATGTTTTTGAAAGGCGCTGGCGCGAGAAGCATGGGACAAGAACACAAATGATCAGCCAAAAATCGAAAAAGAGACATAAGCAATTGGCTAATCTTATGTCGCGTGCTGGATTCCCCAAGGCGGCCCGCACTTTAAAGGTGTACGATTTCCTTCGAACAAAGGGCTGGATATTTTGAGTGACACGGCGACATAGTTTGCAGATGGAAAATGTTGACTTGTTTGATGACTTGTGATTTCACATGTTCACAAGAGCCCCCAATTCGGGAGCTTTTTTGTTTATCACTTACGATCTGACATGTCGCAGGCTACGGGTCGGTCAACTCGCGAGTCAATGGTCATCAGAATTTTGTTACTATATAAGTTACATCAAGCTATTATCCCAACAACAAAGCCCCCGACATCACCGTGTCAGGGGCCCAAGTTCCTTGCGGAGAGAGGGGGATTCGAACCCCCGGTACGAGGTCATCGTACGCACGCCTTCCAAGCGTGTGCTTTCGACCACTCAGCCATCTCTCCTAAGTCACGCGATCAGAAAGCCAATTCGCGCCTCAATTTAGGTCTTATCCAAGTGAAAAGCAAGCTCCGCGAATTGGCGCGCGGATTTGCCACTTATTATATTAATAATTAAATACTTGCATTGCATGACAGGCGTCGGGAGACTGTCAGCACGCCATAGGAGAGGCGGGCAAGCCTTCCACTTGACAGACTGTGAAAACGTACCGCAAGGGAGACTCAGGATCGGCGGTCACATTGTGTCGCGTGTGGGGCGGGATGTAGGCAAACTGGCCCACCCGAATTTTTCGGCAGCCCATGCCCTCCACGGTAACGCTGCCCGCACCCTCAAGAATCACCAATTGTTCTTCGTGGTTTTCGGTGGAGTGCTCCCCCACCGACTGACCGGGCGGCAGCGTGACCATTCCCGATTTCATCGCCACGGTTTGATCGCGCCGAAGAATCGGAACGTAACGTTCGGATTCCGCCGGGGGGACAATAACCAGCGGCGTGGGTTTTAGCCTGTCTCTGTTGTCCATGATGGACCGGAAATCTCCTGACTTGGAACGTTCCACCGCTGCGAATCCCGCTCAGAGCAGAGCGCGCACGCCCCGCCAAGCCCGAGCATTCTCAAGCCAAGATAAGGAAATTCTCCGTGGTGAACAAGAAATCGTTTCAGGCGGGAGAGCGGACGGGATTGGGCGGGAAGAACGAAACAGCGAACGGAGTGCTACTCGATTTCAAAACCGGTCTTCCACATTCGCTCAGGATTATAGAAGGCTTCCAGCACGCGGACGCGCCGGTCCTCGCAGTGCGCCACCAGCGCAACGCGGAAATCCATACGGCTGTCGGCGGCATTCCAGCCCAATTCCGTGAGAATGCCGTCATACTGGGCACGAACGTGAATCAGAGCGATGGCGTGCGCGGCATCGGACATGCAGACCTCGATCTTTACCGTGCGCGGTAGAAACGCTTCGCTCCACTCGGTGAGCAGAATCCGCGTTTCGAAGGTCGTCGCCGGCGCAAATTGCGGAGTGATGAGCAGGAACGAGTCCGCCACCAACGCCGAGAGACGATCCAGATGTCCGGCCTCCAGGATTTCTCGTGAGAATCTCCGCACGATATCCGCGGGGTCCGGTGCCGGAGTCGCGTCGCTTTCCAGGTGGAAGAACTTGGCGGAGGATTCCGCGGAATTCCCGTCGGATGCGGGGATCGTGCGGGACGCGGCATGCCAGGCGTCGGCAAAACACTGCAACCGCCGAATTCGGCCCCCGGCGAGATGAAACACGGCTACGCCTTCCTGAGAAATTCCGCATCCCGACGGAGCCACTCCCGCCGCCCAGCCCCGGTTGGTTCCGGAACAGTTCCAGCGCACCGCCAGCGCGCCGTGTTCGGAAATGGCCAATCGGATCTGCAGTTTTAAGTCCGGGAACGCCTCCAGCAGGATGCCGACGTAGTTCATGAATTCGCTCCGGCCGGTCTCGATTCCGTCGCAGGAATGAAACTCAAACTCGGGCGCGAGCAGCTCGATCAACCGCCGCGGCTCCCGCTCGACGAAAATCGCCCGGTAGAATCCCGCGATGACGGACGGACAATCTTCGATGCAGCGCTCCTGATCTACAGTATCCACTCTGATCCTCTTCTTCCGTGCCACGCGAGCGTTTCAACCACGCATCATACTAAACACAGAAAGATAGGAATCCCTTCGGAGAAATACAAACGAGCCTTATGGATTCGAGAGTATTCTCACAAAGCAAATGGGCTCCTTGGTTAACCAAGAAGCCCACAATAGATCGAAGAGAAATGATAGAAAAGACGCACTTATGCGATATATATTATCCAGTAGGTGCGTTGAAAGTGCGCGTATTCAAATCGGGATCGGACGGATTCCTAAAACTGGCCGGGCTTGCCTAGCAGACGGCGCGTGAGACCGATCTGGCCGGCGTGATAAGCCTCGTGACAAGCCAAAAAAAGCAGGCGATGAAGAACCGTTTCGCCCTCTCCGAACAACGGTTTGCGACCCGTAGATTCGGACAAACGAGGCTCGAAATCGCGCAGCGCCGCTTCGATCGCGCGCTGCGAATCGTCCAGGGCGGATTTCAGCCGCGAAATGGCCATCGGTTCGCGCGCGAAACGCTCGCGGTTTTCCGGCGAATATAAAAGAATCTGGTCTTCGCTCCAGCCAGACTCCGCTCCCAGAAGCCGGAGTAATTGCGCGCGGGCGGCCAGAACATGTCCCAAGAGCCAGTTGATGGAGTTCTCCGATCCCTCGGGAACAACCAGACTTTCCTCCTCGGTCACGTCGTCCAGATTGCGCGACAGTGTGAGCTGCGTGAATTGAAACGCGCGAAAAAGATCGGTGGCGGTCATGAGTCTATCCTCGATGAAGCAGGATTCCTATGGGGCGCAGTTCCGGCCGGATTGCGCGCGGAACGATCCTTCCTGTCGAATATCTGTTTATGCGAACCCGGCTCGGCGAGCTTACGGATCGCTTCACCGCAACGGCGGGAGCGTTGCTCAATCCCTACTTCAATCCGATGCGCTTGCCGAGCGCGGACATGCGAATGACTTCTTCGAGACGGGTGAGCCGCGTCGCGTTCTGCTTCGCGCTCATCACCCACCCGATCGCCATTTTCTGATACGACGGCGACGTTCGCTCGAAGCTGCGCCAGGCTGCGCCGTTGGCCTTGAACTTCTGCTCGAGTTCCGGCGACAGCGCGCCGGGCGCTTCGCTCACGGGCGGCTTCTTGGCTTGACCGGCCAGCGCATCCTTGGCCGCGGCCAGACCCACGTCGGTCATCCGTTTTTCCTTGACGAGCTTGGCCAGA
>JAQTRJ010000014.1 GCA_028711875.1 bacterium
GCAACCGTACGGCCGGAGAAGTGCGGCGCGTGTTCAACAAGCGGAACGCGACGCTGGCGGAAGCGGGTGCGGTGGCATGGATGTTCGACCGTCTCGGCTATCTGTCGCTCGAGAAGAGTCAGGGCAGCGAGGAAGAGATTCTCGAAATCGCGCTCGATGCCGGCGCGTCGGACGTCAAGGGCGACGACGCGATTTGGGAAATCTACACTCCCGTCGAGGAGCTGTACAAGGTGAAGTCGGCGATCGAAGGGAAGGGGAAGACAATCGGCTCGGCGGAGATTTCCTACGTGCCCAAGAACACGGTGAAGCTCGAACTGGACCACGCTCGATCTCTGTTCGGTTTGATCGAGGCGCTCGAGGAGCTGGACGACACGCAGCACGTGTATTCCAACTTCGAGGTGGACGATTCGGTGATGGAGCAGCTGTCATAGCTGCGGATTTTCGATGACCCCCGAGGACGTGATTCTGGGAGTGGATCCCGGTTTGGGCACGACCGGGTGGGGAGTGATTCGGGTGACGCCGCGCGGGCCGACGTACGTGGAATCGGGAAAGATTCGCACGGATTCCAAGCGGCCGATCGGCGAACGGTTGAAGAAAATTTTTGAGACGCTGCAAAGCACAGCCCGGGAGCAGCGAGCGACGGCGGCGGCGGTGGAAGGCGGATTCGTAGGCCGCAGCGCGCTGAGCGCTCTGCAACTGGGACAGGCGCGAGCGGCGGCGGTGCTGGCGCTGGAATTAGGGGGGCTTCCGGTGCGCGTGCTGTCGCCCCGGGAAGTCAAGCTGGCGGTGACGGGACGCGGATCGGCGGCGAAGGAGCAAGTCGGTTTTATGGTAGGCAGAATCTTGGGTCTCGAATTCGATCGCGGTGAAGACGATATTTCCGACGCGCTGGCGGTGGCTCTCTGTCTGGCCTTGCACGGGGGAGCGGCGAAAGCGAGCGGTGCGCGGTGATCGAGTTTATCGAGGGCACGCTGGCCGTGAAGACTCCGTCGCACGCGGTGATCCGGGTGGGCGATATCGGGATGCGGGGGCTGATTTCGCTGACGACCTATGACGATCTGCCGGCGCTGGGCGACCGGGTTCGGCTCTGGACGCACTTGCAGGTGCGCGACGACGAACTGGTGTTGTTCGCGTTTTCGCAGATCGAGGAGCGCTGGCTGTTCCGCCATTTGATTTCGGTAAACGGGGTCGGGCCGCGGCTGGCGATGACGGTGCTTTCGGCGGCGCGGGCGGAAACGATCCGCCGGGCGGTGGCGGAAGGCGACAGCGACCGCTTGAAGAGCATTCCGCGGATCGGCGCAAAAACGGCCGAGCGGATCGTGCTCGAGCTGAAGAAAAAGCTGGGGGAAGAGTTGCCCGAGACGATGACGGCGCAGTCGGGAGCCGCGAGCGAGATGCGCGAAGCGACCGACGCCTTGTGTGCGCTGGGTTTTACCCGTGCGGAAGCGGAAAAGGCGGTTGGCGCGGCGTTGAAGCGCGGCGCGAATACGGTGGAAGAGTTGGTTAAGCAATCGCTCAGGACTCCCTGATGCCGCGAGTCATCGAAGCGGAGCGGCACGAAGAAGATCGCGAACTGGACCTCTCGCTGCGACCGGTGAGCTTCGACGAGTTCGTGGGTCAGCCGCGGGTCAAGGAGCAGCTTTCGATTTTTATTCAGGCGGCGCGGGAGCGCGGAGAAGCGCTCGATCACTGCCTGTTTCACGGCCCGCCGGGGCTGGGGAAGACAACGCTCGCGTATCTCATGGCGCGGGCGATGGGGACGAATATCCGGATCACGACCGGGCCGGTGCTCGAGCGGCCGGGAGATCTGGCGGGACTGCTCACGAATCTGAAAGACGGGGATATTCTGTTCGTGGACGAGATTCATCGCCTGAGCGCGACGGTGGAGGAGTATCTCTACCCGGCGATGGAAGACTACAAGCTGGATATTCTGATTGACAAAGGTCCGGCGGCGCGCTCGCTGCAATTGCAGCTGCCGCATTTCACGCTGGTGGGGGCGACGACGCGGGCGGGACTCCTGACGGGGCCGCTGCGGTCGCGATTCGGAGTCACGCTGCGGCTCGATTACTACGGCGCGGACGAGCTGCACCAGATGCTGCGCCGTTCGGCGCGGTTGCTGAACGTGGAAACGGATGAAAGCGGACTGGCCGAGATCGCGGATCGCTCGCGGGGCACGCCGCGCGTGGCCAATCGTCTGCTGCGGAGAATCCGCGACGTGGCGCAGGTGCGGGGCAGCGGACGGATCCACGGAGACACGGCGCGCGACGCGCTGCGGCTGCTGGAGATTGACGATTTCGGTCTGGACGAACTCGATATTCGACTGCTTTCCGCTCTGGTGCAGAAATTTCGCGGCGGGCCGGTCGGATTGGGAACGCTGGCCGTAACCCTGGGCGAGGACGAGGGCACGCTGGAAGAAATCTGCGAGCCGTATTTGATTCGCCAGGGATTTCTGCAGAGAACCGCGCGCGGACGAGTAGCGACCGCCCGCGCTTACGAGCACCTCGGATTCACCGTCCCCAGCGACGTACAATCCACCTTTTTCGATTCCAAGCCGACCCCGTAGGGGTACGCGGGTCGTGGTCGGCGGCGGCTGACCGCCAAAAATTCATTACGAAAGAGACTCTATGCCTGTTACTTCGGCTGTCTACCAGCCGCGCGGAGTGCAGACGACTCCGCGTTTATCGGACTTCAAATATGCCCTGCCCGAACGGCTGATCGCGCAGGTGCCGGCGCCGCAGCGCGACGGTTCTCGGTTGATGATCGTGGATCGGGATTCACGCCGGATCGTAGACGGGAAATTTCCCGACATCGTCGAGTACTTCGAACCGGGCGATTGCCTGGTGGTCAACGAGACGCGCGTTTTTCCGGCGCGACTGAAGGGATACAAGGAGAAGACGGAAGCGGAGATCGAGGTATTTCTGCTGCGCCGTCTGACCGAGGAGTTGTGGGAAGTGCTGGTGAAGCCGGCGCGTAAGGTGCGCACGGGCAACACCATCGCCATCGGCGACTGCATCACCTGCGAAGTGATTGACAACACCACGTCGGGCGGCCGGGTGGTGCGTTTCCACTACGAGGGCGATTTTGCGGAACTCGTGGAGAAGTACGGCCAGCCGCCGTTGCCGCCGTACATTCGACGCGAGGCGAGACCGGATGACCGGGAGCGCTATCAGACGATTTTCGCGCGCGTTTCGGGAGCGGTGGCGGCACCCACGGCGGGTATGCACTTCACGCCCGAACTGGTGGACCAGGTGAAGGCGCGCGGCGTGGACGTGGTGCCGCTGATTCTGCACGTGGGTTTGGGAACGTTCCGGCCCGTACAGGTGGAAGATCTGTCGCGGCACCGGATGGATTCCGAGTACTATGAAGTCTGTCAGGCGTCGGTGGATCGGATCAACGATGCGATCGCGCGCGGGAAGCGGGTGATCGCCGTCGGGACGTCGGTGACGCGCACGCTGGAAACGGTGGCGAATTTCAACGGCGGGATCAAGCCGGCGCGCGGCTGGACGGACAAGTTCATCTATCCGCCCTATCACTTCAAGGTCGTAGACCGGCTGCTGACGAATTTCCATCTGCCGGGTTCCACGTTGCTCATGCTGGTGTCGGCGTTCGCGGATCAGGAACTCATGATGAAGGCGTATCGCCACGCGATCCGGGAGAAGTATCGCTTCTACAGCTACGGCGACGCGATGCTGATCATTTGAGCTTCACGCTGCTCATGCCGGCGGCGGGGAGCGGCGTTCGTCTCGGCGCGGATCGTCCCAAAGCGCTGATGGAGATCGCGGGGATTCCGCTGTTCGTTCACGCGATCCGCCCGTTTTTTGAGCGGACGTTCTGCTCGGAAGCGGTGATCGCCGCGCCGCGCGAAGCGCTCGGCGAATTCCAGAAAAAGGCCGACGAATTTCTGCCGGCGTATCCCGTACGAATCGTGGCGGGCGGGGCGGTGCGGCAGGAGTCGGTGGCGAACGCTTTGGCGGCCGTCACGGGGGAGCCGACGCTGGTGCTGATTCACGACGCGGCGCGGCCGATGATCCGGAGCGCGCTCATTTCCCGCGTGCTCGACGGGTTGGATGACGACGCGGCGGCGGTGATCCCGGTGATCCCTGTGACGGATACGGTGAAGCGCATCGAGCGCGCGAACGGAACGGTGCTGGAAACCGTTGCGCGCGATGATCTGGCGGCAGCACAGACACCGCAGCTCATTCGGCGGGAGATCGCCGTGCTGGCGCAGCGGATGGCGCGGGACGCGCACTACACGGGAACCGACGACGTGTCGCTCCTCGAGCGATTCCATTTGGGCGCGATCAGAATTGTGGCGGGTGATCCGGATAATTTCAAAGTGACGACGGCCGAAGATTTTCAACGGGCCCGGCTGCTGCTCGAAACGCGATGACGTGCGCCGGGCCGGGCGGTCCGCTTATGAAGAACCACATCGCAGCGAGGGGTTCATGGGCGTTGACATCCATGAGCCCTTTTCTCTTTTTCATCTCCCATGACCTGGCGTAGCGGCATTGGATTCGACGCGCATCGCTGCGTCGCCGGGCGCCCGCTGGTGCTGGGCGGCGTGATGATTCCGTCGGAGTTCGGACTCGATGCTCATTCCGACGGCGACGTGCTGGCGCACGCGATTCTCGACGCGCTGCTCGGCGCGGCCGCACTGGGCGATAAAGGTTTGCTGTTCCCGCCTTCCGATCCACAGTACAAGAATATCCGCTCGATGATTCTACTCGAACGCGCGGCAGCTCTTCTGACGAAGAATCGGTTCCGCATCGCGAACGTGGATGCCACGGTGATCTGCGAGCGGCCGCAGCTCCTCGATTATATACCGTCCATGAGGCAGGAAATCGCCGCCGCGCTGCGGGCGCAGAAATCGCGAGTCTCGGTGAAAGCCACCACGGCGGAGGGAATGGGATTCACGGGACGGTGCGAGGGAATCGCGGCGCTGGCTACGGTAATGCTTTCCTGCGGAGCGAACGATGACGCCGCGTAGAACCCGCTACGCGCCGAGTCCGACCGGCTATCTTCACGTCGGCGGACTGCGCACGGCGCTCTACAACTATCTGCTGGCGCGGCAGAGCGGCGGCGCGTTCGTGCTGCGGATCGAGGACACGGATCAGACGCGCAAGGTCGAGGGCGCGGTCGAGAATCTCTACGAGATCTTCGCGTGGTTAGGACTCGATTTCGACGAGGGGCCGCGCTCGGGCGGACCGGTCGGGCCGTACGTGCAGTCGGAGCGGCTGGCGATTTATAACGACCATCTGCAGCGGCTGGTCACGACCGGACATGCCTATCCTTGTTTTTGCAGCTCGGAGGCGCTGGAGATCATGCGGGCCGAACAGTCGGCGCGCGGGATTTCGCCGATGTACGACCGGCGCTGCCGCACTCTTGCGCGCGACGCGGCGCGGACGAGAATCGCGAGCGGCGAGCCGCACGTATGGCGCATGGCGGTTCCGCCGGGACGGGTGATCGCGGTGGACGATCTGATCCGGGGGACGGTGGAGATTCGCTCGGATACGGTGGACGATCAGGTGCTGATGAAGTCCGACGGCTTCCCGACGTATCATCTGGCCAACGTGGTGGACGATCACTGGATGGAGATTACTCACGTGGTGCGCGGGGAGGAATGGCTGACCTCCACTCCGAAGCACATGCTGCTCTATGAGTTTTTCGGATGGACGCCGCCGCGCTACGCGCATTTGCCGTTGCTCCTGAATCCCGATCGCAGCAAGATGTCCAAGCGCAGCGGCGACGTGGCCGTGGAGGATTATCGCCGCCGGGGCATTCTTCCCGAAGCGCTGATCAATCACGTGGCGCTGCTCGGCTGGCATCCGGGCGACGACCGTGAGTTGTTCGGCGTGCGCGATCTGATCGCGGAATTTTCTCTGGAGCGGGTCGGCAAAGCGGGCGCGGTGTTCGACGTGACCAAGCTGTTTTGGATGAACTCGGAATATCTCAAAGAGCAGTCCGATGACGTTTTATTCGAGAGAATCCGCGGGGAGCTGGGCGAACTGATCGAAGTGAACGGGGAAGCGCGCGTGCGCTACGCCGTTGCATCGTTGCGCGGCGGCATCCAGACCTATGCCGATCTGACCGAGCGCGTGGTGCAGGTGTTTGCTCCCGCGCCGCATCCCGACAACGAGATGGCGCGGCTGCTGCACGAGTCGGCGATCCGCGATATGCTCGGGGATTTCATCATGCGCATGGCGGAAATCGAGGCGGCACAGTGGAGCGAGTTCGCGGGTTTGGAGGACCGGTTCAAGTCGGTGGCGGCGGAGGCGGGCAAGCCCTATGGAGTCAAGGGCCGCACTCTCTGGCGCGGACTGCGCGCG
Source organism: bacterium (assembly GCA_028711875.1). Lineage (GTDB taxonomy): Bacteria > Electryoneota > RPQS01 > RPQS01 > RPQS01 > JAHJDG01. The sequence continues at coordinate 6,327 of JAQTRJ010000014.1, forward strand.
GCGCTCACCGGACAGCCGCACGGGCCGGAACTGGCGAAGCTCGTGGGGATGTGGGGACGCGAGCGCACGTTGTCGCAGCTTGGGCGGGCCTTGGACACGGCGCGCAACGCGTTGTCGCGCTGAATAACCGGGAGACGATTCGGTTATGAACGTGCTGGTATTATGCGGCGGAGAATCGGCGGAGCGAGTGGTGTCGTGGGCGTCGGGCGACGCTGTGGCGGCGTGGCTCGAACAGGCCGGTCATCACGCGATGAAATACGATCCCGAGAAACCGGGAGCGCTGCGGACGGCCGCCGATCTCATGGCGCCGCCTGAAATCGGCGTGGCAGCGCCGCCGACCGCGTGGCGGAACGGCTATGATCCGCGCACGGTGCGCGGGCTGCTTCAGGCGATGGATGCCGCCAAGCCGGACATCGTTTTTCCGATTTTGCACGGCGGACGGGGCGAAGATGGAACGCTGCAAGCGCTCTTGGATTGGGTGGGAATGCCCTACACCGGATCGGGCGCGTCCGCGTGCAAGCTGGCCATGAACAAGCACCAGTCGCGGATGATGTTTCAAGCGGCGGGGATTCCGGTGGCAGCGGGATTCGTCGCCGATCGCAAAACCTTCCGCGACGTCGCGGCGATTCGGAACGAGATCGAGCGCTTGTGCGGATTTCCGGTCGTGGTGAAGCCTTTGTGCGGCGGCTCGACGGTCGGATTGACGAAGGTCTATGAGCCGGACGGTCTGGTTGGCGCGCTGCGCGAGATCGGCGAACAGCACGACGACGCACTGATCGAAGCGCTGTTTGACGGCCGCGAACTGACCGTGGCGGTCGTGGACGGCGCGGCCTATCCGATCGTGGAGATTCGTCCGAAGATCGGTTTTTACGATTACGCGAACAAGTACAACGTCGGGCGAACGGAGTATCTGTGTCCGGCGCCGATTCCGTCCGATACCGCGCTGCGGATGCAGACGCAGGCTGTGGAAGCGTACCGGATTTTAGGCTGCGCGGATTTTGCGCGGGTGGATTTTTTACTGAACGGCGCGGGCGAGTTCATTTGTCTGGAAGTGAACACGCTGCCCGGCATGACGCATCATTCGCTGGTTCCGAAGGCGGCGCGCGCGCGGGGCGAAGAGCCGCCGGGTCTGATGCAGAAGATTCTCGACAGCGCCGCACGCGCGCGGAACCGGTTTTGACGGCGGAAGGATTCCAGAAGACGCCACCTGATCCGGGAGGGCGAAGCGACGAGCGGTTCATGAGGATTGCGCTGCGCGAAGCGGTCCGGGGCAAAGGGCATACCAGTCCCAATCCGCTGGTGGGAGCGGTGGCGGTGAAGCACAGCGCGGTGCTGGGGAAGGCGTTTCACGCGAGCTTTGGAGGGGAACACGCCGAGATCGCGATGATCAGGCAACTGGCTCCCAACGATGCCCGAGGCGCGACGCTCTATGTGAATCTCGAACCGTGCTGCCATGTGGGCAAGACGCCGCCGTGCACGAGAGCGATTATCGAGGCCGGATTTTCACGAGTTGTGATTGGCCACGAGGATCCCAATCCGCTGGTGCAAGGGCGGGGGATCGCGCAGCTCGGCGAAGCGGGAATCGAGATCGAGGCCGGAGTGCTGGAAGCGGAGGCGCGCGATCTGAACGCGCCGTTTCTGACCTATATGACGCAAGGCCGGCCGTGGATTCTGCTGAAAGTCGCACAGTCGCTGGACGGACGAATCGCGCTGGCCAACGGGCAGTCGCGGTGGATCACCGGTGAGCGCTCGCGCAAGGAAGTCCATCGGCTGCGCGCGCAGTTGGACGCGGTGATGGTGGGATCGCAGACGGTGATCGAGGATGATCCGGAACTCACGGTGCGGCATCTGCGCGGGCGCGATCCGCTGCGAATCATCGTGGATTCGACGCTGCGGATCGCGCCGACGGCGAAGGTGCTGCATCAGGCGGATCGCCTGCGCACGTGGCTGCTGACCACCACGAGCGCGCCGCAGGAAAAGCGCGCGGCGCTCGAAGCGACGGGTGCGACGCTGCTCGATTGTCCGGCGGGCGCGGACGGGCGGATCGAGTTGCCCGCCGCGATGAGATTGCTGGCGAGCCGCGGAGTGTCCTCGCTGTTCGTAGAAGGGGGCGGCACACTGCACGCATCGTTTATCCGCGCCGGACTCTGCGACCGCTTCATCGTATGCGCGGCGGCGATGCTGATCGGCGCGGACGGCCGACCGGCGATTTGGGAATTAGGATTGACAGAACTGAGCCGCGCGCCGCGCTTCAGGCTGCGGCGGACGCGGCGATTCGACCAAGATATTTGGCTGGAGTACGAGCGAGATGTTCACGGGAATCGTTGAAGGAAAGGGACACGTCAGGCGAATCGAGGAGCGCCCCGGCGGACGCAAGCTGTGGATTGACATCGGCTCGCTGGCCGCGGGATTGAAGACGGGCGGGAGCGTGTCCGTCAACGGCTGCTGCACGACCATCGTGGAGCTGGACAGCCGCGTATTCGCCACGGAACTCATGGAGATCACGCTCCAAAAAACGAATCTCGGCGACGTGACGGTCGGGACACCGGTCAATATCGAGCGGCCGATGAAGATGGGCGACGAACTGGGCGGGCACCTTGTGCAGGGACACGTGGACGGAGTGGGCGAGATCACGAAAGTAACGCCGCTCGAGTCGAGCCACGTGGTCGAGATTCGCGTGCCGCGGCCGCTGGTGAAGTACGTGGTGGCGACCGGCTCGGTTTCGGTCAACGGCGTCTCGATGACCGTGGCGGAGATTTCCGGCGACCGGCTGACGCTGGGCGTCATTCCGCATACGTGGGACGTCACGAATTTCTCCGAGTTCAAGCCCGGAGTCCGAGTGAATATCGAAGTGGATCTGATCGGGAAGTACATCGAGAAACTGCTGCCCGATTTATGGCAGGGAATGACAACAGGAGCGCGGCCGCCGGCGCAATGACACGCCGCCGCAGGCCGTAAGGACAACGATGCTGGATCGCATTACCGACGCTCTCGTGGAGATCGCCGAGGGCAAGATGGTGATTGTGGTGGATGACGAGGATCGCGAGAACGAGGGCGATCTGGTGCAGGCCTCCGAGAAGGTGACGGCCGACTCGGTGAATTTCATGGTGACACACGGGCGGGGCATGCTGTGCGTGTGCATGACGGAGGAGCGGGCGGATCAGCTCGATCTTTCGCCGATGACGGCGCAGAACACCGCTCTCAAAGGGACGGCGTTCACGGTTTCGATTGACTACCGGCACGGGACGACGACCGGAATATCGGCGGCGGACCGGGCGGCCACGATCCGGGCGGTGGTGGAAGCTTCAATCCAACCGTCCGACTTCGCGCGTCCCGGTCACATTCATCCGCTGCGGGCGCGACCCGGCGGCGTCTTTGAACGGGGCGGCCAGACGGAAGCCGCCGTGGACCTCGCGCGGCTGGCGGGACTGTTTCCGTCGGGCGTGGTGTGCGAGATCATGAACGAAGACGGCACGATGATGCGGCGCGATGGTCTGCGAAAATTTGCCGATCGGCACGGCTTGAAAATGATCTCGGTGGCCGATCTGATGAAATACCGCACGAAGCGCGATTGGTTCGTTGCCGAACGCGTCCGGGTTAAGCTTCCGACGCGCCTCGGGAATTTCACGTTGATCCATTTCGAGGACGTGTACCTGAAGAAGGATCACATCGCGCTGGTGAAGGGCGAGTTACCGCTGCGCGAGCCGGCGCTGGTGCGCGCGCATTCGGAGTGCTTCACGGGCGACGTTCTGGGCTGCGAGCGGTGTGACTGCGGCTGGCAGCTGCACAACGCTCTGGAAGCGATCGAGCGCGAAGGCAGCGGCGCGCTGATTTATCTGCGGCAGGAGGGACGGGGTATCGGGTTGGGGCCGAAACTGCAGGCGTACAAGCTGCAGGACGAGGGATTGGACACGGTGGAGGCGAATCTCCGTTTGGGGTTCCGCCCCGATTTGCGGAACTACGGAGCCTGTGCGCAGATTCTCCGCCGATTGGGTGTTTCGGCGGTTCGGTTGATGACGAATAATCCCTGCAAGGTGGAAGAACTCGAGAGCTTTGCCATCCGCGTGGCGGAGCGGGTGCCGCTGCACATGCCGTTGACGGATTTCAATCGTCCGTATCTTCAGGCGAAACGGGATAAACTTGGGCATTATCTTCTCTCCGACGAATAGCCGATGGTCGCGGCCGGGCGCGGCATGGCTGATTGGCTGCGCCGTATTCGCGCTGGTGCTTGGGTCGTGCCGCGACAAGGAAGGGAATCATGATCCCGACAGCTTAGTCCCGCCGCTGGGCGCGGCGTTTTGCATCCCCTCCGGGGATGTTTCTTTTTTTGCTCTGCAGTCGCGCGAGGTTGTCCATCAGATTCCGATGGAAAACTGGACGATTGCGGCCGCTGAGTTTCACCCGCACGTTCATTCGATTCTGGCGGTGGCGGACGCGCAGAACAACCGGGTGGCTCTCTGGTCGCTGCCCGTGCTGGGGGTGCTGGGCAGCGCGTCGGTCGGCGGCTCGCCCGCGGACGTCGCCTGCGATCCGAGCGGCACCGTGCTGTATTCGTTGACTCGCAACGGGGCTTTCTGGATCGCCACGCTGTCCACGGGACGGCTCGATACGATCGAGGTGCAGGTGTTTCCGCGGCGGATGGCGATGCGGCCGCCCGGCAATGAAGCATGGGTGGTGTGTCCCGGCGACTGCACTCTGCATGTGATTGACGTGCGGCACGTCGTCAAGCGGGATTCGTTGAAGTTCGACCGCAGGCCGTCGGACGTCGTGTTTACGCCCGACGGAATCCGCGCATTGATCGCTTTCGAGGGAGATGACGGAGGCCTGTGCGAATTGGACGCCACCACATTCGCCCCCGTTCGCGAGCGCGCTCTGGGGCACGGACCCTACGACATGGCGATGAGTTGGAACGGGCGCTATTTGGGAATCGCCGATTCGCTGGATGCCCGGTTGTTCGTGTTCGATCTGTTCAATGACGGCTGCTCCAGCGCCGCCGTGGACAGCGGAGCCGTGCGGGTCCGATATGCGGAAACGACCGGGCACTGGTACGTGTATTCGATCCCCGGAAACGGAATTCAGGTCGTCTCGTTTTCGGGAAACACGTTGGCGGTCGCGGATACGGTTGCCGTGCAATCGGCGATCACCGATTTTATCATTTGGGAGTAGCCGGCCGTGAGAATCGTCCTGCAACGGGTGTCGCAAGCGCAGGTCTCCGTCGAGCAAGCTGTCGTGGGGAAGATCGCGGCGGGGCTGGTGGTGTTGCTCGGGATCGAACAGGGGGATACGGAGGCGGTGGTGGCGTGGGGCGCGCGCAAGACGGCGGAACTCCGAATCTTTCAGGACGACGATAACCGCATGAATCGCTCGCTGCTCGATGTGGGGGGAGCGGCGCTGGTCATTAGCCAATTCACGCTGCTTGGGGACACTCGCAAGGGGCGGAGGCCCAGCTTTACGGAGGCCGCCGAACCGGAGACTGCCGAGCGACTGTATCAGTATTTTGCGGCTTCGCTCCGGCAACTCGGGGTGCAGGTTGAGACGGGAGTCTTTGCGGCTAAAATGTCGGTATCTCTGGTCAATGAAGGACCGGTGACCCTCCTCCTCGAGCGAAGAGAGAAGGACTGTTATCTATCTGAATAACGATAGATAAACAAGATAAAAAAAGTCGCAAATACCTCTTGACTTTTGAACAAGTGTACCTTATATTATTGTACACACGTGCAGAAGAGAAGAGGTTTTTTCATGGCTGAGCAGCTGACGGAAAAACAGCAAAAAGCGTTGGCATTTATTCGGGCGGAGATCCGAAATCACGGTCGTCCGCCCACGCTCCGGGAAATCGGCGCGGAGATCGGCGTGTCCTCCACCAACGGGGTTCGCTATCTGCTGGATACGCTGGAACGGAAGGGCTATCTCTCGCGCAGCCCGATGCTGTCCCGGGCCATCGAGCTGACGGAGCGGACGGCGGTGCTGTTTCCGATGGATGACGCGCGGGAGGTGCCGCTGATCGGGCGGGTCGCCGCCGGAATTCCCTTGCTAGCCACGGAGAATCTGGAGGGACACATTCGGGTGGATCGCTCGATTGCTTCTTCCGACGAAACCTTTGCTCTGCGCGTGCGGGGGGATTCCATGACGGATGCCGGGATTCTGGAGGGGGACGTGATTTTCGCCAAACCGCAGGATACCGCCAATCCGGGGGATATCGTGGTGGCGCTGCTGGGCGAAGAGGCGACGGTGAAATACTATCGGCCGCAAACCGACCGCATCTGTCTTGAGCCTGCCAATCGCTATTACTCGCCGATCGTGGTCGAGCGGGGCACGCCGGGGTTCCGGATTCTCGGACGGGTGATCGGGCTGATGCGAAAGCTGTGACGGGCGGAATTCCGGCCCGGCGGCGGTTTCGATATATAAGAAAAATCCGACCCTCACGGGGTCGGATTCTGCATGACAGGGGTCGGTCGGTCGGCCTTGACTTCCTGAGGGGATGTGGGTATATTTATTCACCCTCGCTTGGCTGCCCGATGGATTCGTAGACGCTGCGATGCTGCGGGTCCAACTGGATGAGCACCTGAATTCCCTTCGGATATCCTGCGCGCATCAGAGCCTCCGCCAGTTGCCGGTGATTCGCATCGAGAAATCGCTGCTGAATGTCCACCGTCACCTGATCCAGTTTCTTCAGCGAGTAAAACAGGTAGTCTTTCGAATTCTTGTAATCCTGCCGCTGATCGAAGTAGATTCCGGTAAAATAGAAAAAGTCCAGTTCGCGTTTTGTCTGATTGGACGGATCGGTAATCTCCCGCAGCATCTCCATGCGCCGGTCCCAACCGAAGTAGTAGATGGAGCCGGAACTCTGGAGGAAGAGCTGCCGGGCTTTGTCATAGTATGAATCCCCGCCGAGTTTTTCCAACCGATCATATTCCATTCCGATTAATACCCACACGTAAAAATCCACCACGCTGGCGAACGGATGAAACGCCCCGGGCTGAAAACGGAGGGGCAGACGAAGCCCGAATTCCCAGCGCACGTCTTCCAGCCGAACGTCCTGCTTATTGGTGGCGATCATTTTCGCTTTGTAGCGGTCTTCCGCCGGATCGGGATGGTACTCGGTGAAGTAGATGTTGATCTGAATGGGGAAGTCGTACTGATAGTCATCGCCCGCCCAGGGCTGGGTTTCCAGATAGGCGACGAGAATCGAGTCCAGACCGACCAGCTTGACTTGCGCCTCCTCGGGCAGACGCTGCATATCCACGATCACTTCGGGATAGACAAGCTGGGCGCGGGACAGAGATGGCACCAGCAGAATGGTCAGGCAAACCGATACGGTTGCCCATAGCTGAGTTCGGCTAAGTCGCATTGCAGAGGCAAGATACGGAAAATGCGGTGGGAAGTCAAGAGCGGGCTATGGCAACTGGTGGGCGTGTGGGGGGTTCTCCTGGCCACATGGCTGCCGGCCTTGGGAGCCTTTGAGTGGGCAGTTTCCGGCCCACGGGCTGCGGCGCTTGGAGGCGCGGGAGCAGCGCTGCGCGGCGACCAATGGTGTTCGGCCCGCAATCCAGCGTTGGTGGTCGCGCAGCCCTCTGGAGTGGCCGCATCATGGTCTCAGCAATTCGGATTGCCGGAACTGGCGCGCGAGGTGTTCACGGTCGGCGGACGGATTCGCAGCCAATATCTGGCGATCCACGGCAGCAATTTCGGGGGTGATCTGTACCGGGAGGGCGAACTGGGGATTGCGCTGGGTTGGAGCGTGCGGCCGGAGCTTTCGGCGGGTGTGGAGCTGGCGGGGCGATGGCTCGATATCCGGGGTTATTCGAGCGGCCGCGCGCTGGCGGTGGCGGCGGGAATCGTCATCCAGCCGGTTGATCCCGTCGAACTGGCGGCCGTGTGGCGAAATCTGAACGAACCGCGGATCAACGGTTATCAAGACCGTATTCGCGAAAGTTTGACGGTTGGCCTGGCCGTGGCAGTTCAGCCGGTGGGAACGCTCGTGGCCGATTTCGTTCAGGAAGAATATTTTCCGACCGAGTATCGTTTGGGAGCGGAAATTCCCCTGTTGCCGGACATCGCGCTGCGAGTGGGCGCGCGCGCGGAACCCGTGCGGCCGACGGCGGGTTTTCAAGTGGAGATCGGCCGCTGGAGCTTTGCCTACGCGGGCGACCTTCATCCCGACCTCGGGCCGTCGCATGAAGTCGGATTGGAACTGCGGCTGCCGCGATGAGAGGGCTTGCGCTGGTCGTGATGCTTTTCTGGCTGGTTATTCCCGGCCACGCGGATGAGATCGAGGATTGGATCGAGGATTCGCAGAATCCCGAGGAGCTTCAGCGCTGGCTCGATGATTTGTCCCGCTCGCCCATCGAGCTGAATCAAGCCACGAGGGATGACCTGATATCCCTTCCATTCTTTGATTCTCATGCTGCCCGACGAGTTATCGCAGCGCGGCATCGCGCGGGGGGATTCCACAGCGCGCGGGACGCCCGCGAGATCGAAGGGCTGACGTCGCCGCAACGACTCGCGCTGGAAAGATTCACCGTGGTTTCGGAAGCGGCGCAACCTGCGACGAGGGTTGAGTCTCGTCTGCTCGCGGGAATGGACGACGAGTCGCACGCGGGAAATCCCGCGGATTGGTGGATGCGTTATCGCGGCGAGGTGTTGCGCGACGACGGCGGAAGC
>JAQTRJ010000277.1 GCA_028711875.1 bacterium
ACGGAAATGATCGGGAGCGGAGCGGTGCCGACGACTTTCTGGAGCAGTTCGTGAGAACGGCGGAGCGTTTCTTCGGCGGCGCGCTGCTCGGTAATGTCGTTATAGCTGCCAATGATGCCGCGGGGCGTGCCATCGGCGGCGCGGAGCAGGACTTTGCGGCAATGGAACCAGCGCGTCCCGTGGGGGGTGTCATGGGGAATGATAGCATCGCCGCAGGAGTCATTCCCTTCGAGAAGCTGACGATCAAGAGACTCATAGTTGTCGGCCGTGGCCGGATCGGTGAAATCGCCCACGACGCTGCCCAGAACGCGATCCCGGGGAAGCCCGACGAAGTTGCAGAACGCTTCATTGCACAGCAGGAAGCGGCCATTGGGGATTTTATAGGTCACGCCGGATGGGAGCATGTCCACCAGCTGCTGAAGAAATTCCTTTTGCTCCCGCCGTTCCTGTTCCGCGGCGCGTTTGGCGGTGAGGTCCACGGCGAAGCCGCGCAATCCGACCGGCCGGCCGTCCTTCAGCACGAGCGCGGAATCAATGGTCATGTCGAACTCGCTGCCGTCTTTGCGGCGGGCGCGGTACTCGCTGCAGCCGATCCGCGGCTGACCGCGCATGATTCGGGCGACGTTTGCGCTGACGCGCGCGACGTCGGCTTCCGCGAACAACCGGGTGAAGACCACTCCGCCCGCGGCATCCGCTTCGGTATAGCCGAAGCTGTCCAGAGCGATCTGATTCACGTACGTCATGCGGCCGTCGGCATCGGTCTCGAAGATCATGACCGGAAGTTTGTCACAGAGATCGCGGAAGCGGGATTCCTCGGTATGGAGCGCGTAACGGATGCGCTGCCGGTCCGACTGATCCAGTTCGAGATCATCGCAGTGCGCGTCGAGTTGGGAGTCGAATTCGGTTTGCAGCGTGCCCAGATCGGACAGCAGACGCTGCCGTTGCTCCATCGACTCTTCGATCTTGCGCCGCATGCGGGAATGCTCTTTTCGGATGCCGATCAGCGCGATGATGGAAGTGGCCGCGCCGAGCAGCATCAGCGTCAGATGGAGAGTCCAGTCCGATCGCACGTACCTGATGGCGGCAACGTTCGCGCTCAACAGGAGAATCCCGAAGAACGCAACCAGCAGATAGAGCAGAAGCAGCCGGCGACTGGTTTTCCCCACGGACACCGGATTGTGATCCTGCGGCGTGGTTTGGGACTGAGGGTCAGCATTCATGGAATCGAATGTGTTTGTTTCTGTGTTCATAGGGATCGCAGTAAGCGCAAGATATTTTCTCCATAGCTAAGCAAAAATGGTTCCCCAGCGAAGCCCTGTGGTGCCAAGACGGAGGGAAGACGGCAGTGATTGGAAATGCGATTGTTTCGGAATGGCGGACGGAATCGCCCGCGACAGATTTAGCCGCGCCGGGCGATTCGAGGGAAACGTTTTCCTACGCAGGAGAGTGCGGGGGGATTTCCACCGGAAGCGGATGGTTGTGAGCGGGCAACATCAAGTGAAAAGCGGAAAGCAGAAATGAGAAATGAGAAAGGCGGAGTCGGGATAGCGGGAGAGGGTTCCGGCCGGGTTGCGCACGGTTGCGTTGTGCCAGAGGTGAAGTTTGTGCGCGCTTAACCCGGCTCGGCGAGCACCGGGGACAGGTAGAAAAGCAGAAAGCAGAAATGAGAAATGAGAAAGGCGGAGTCGGGATAGCGGGAGAGGGTTCCGGCCGGGCGGGGACGCCCGGCTCGGCGAACTTGGGGCGAATCTGGAGATTCACCGCCGCGGAAAAATTAACACGGCTCGGCGAGCACCGGGGACAGGTTCCGGCCGGGTTGCGCACGGTTGCGTTGTGCCAGAGGTGAAGTTCGCGCGCGCTTAACCCGGCTCGGCGAGCACCGGGGACAGGTAGAAAAGCGGAAAGCAGAAATGAGAAATGAGAAAGGCGGAGTCGGGATAGCGGGAGAGGTTCCGGCCGGGCGGGGACGCCCGGCTCGGCGAGCTTGGGGCGAATCTTGAGATTCGCCGCCGCGGAAAAAAGCCGCGCGGTGTCCGGAATGACCGGGGATGAAGAGACCAGACGCTATGGCGCGGGCGACTCGCCGTTCGGTTTCACCGGCGGATCGTTGATGAGATATTTGAACCGATGCTCGAATTCTTCCTTCGAGAGTTTGCCGATCAGAGCGAGGCGGGCGGTGGTTTTCACTTCGGCGAAGTCTTCCGCTTCGAGGCGCACCATGTACTGCCGCGCGACCTTATAGCTGTCGGAATCAATGTCCACCTGCCGGATGCGCAGCCGGCCGGTTTTTTCGTCGGCCAGCTCGGTGAAACTCAGCGGAATGACTTTGCCGCGATTGATGGCGACGATCGCGCCGCTGCCGCCGTTCAAGAGATAGCGGACGGCGGCGTAGCCGAGGTCTTGCACGTACTCGCGGTCGAAGGGAATCGGCGCGGCGCAGCGCAGTTCGTAGCCGATATCTTTCGCGACCAGTGTGGTCGCGATGCCGCGTTCTTTCAGACGGCGGGTGACTTCGTTTTTCACCATGCGGCCGAGATCAATCTCGGAAAAACGAATGTTGCCGTGCGCATCGTAGTCGAGATCGGCAACCTGCATGAGTTCATTCTTGTCAATGCGGTCGAGGATCCCCTCGGCGAGCACGGCCACGCCATAGGGACGGTTCATGGCCATGCGCTTGATGGCCGAGCTTTCCAGAATATCGCAGATGGTGGTGAAGGAGATGCGGCGGTCGCGGAATTCTTCGCCGATGATCGTCAGCGTCGCTCCGGCGGCCTTGCCGATGCCGAGCGCGAGATGCCCGGCCTTACGACCCATGCTGACCACGCAGTACCAGCGATTAGTGGTCTGCGCATCCTCCATCAGCGTGTGCACGATCCCCGCGCCGACGTGGCGGGCGGTTTCGTAGCCGAACGTGGGCATGTCGCCGGGCAGCGGCAGATCGTTGTCAATGGTCTTGGGAACGTGCGCGATCTGAATCTGTTCGCCGAGCAATTCGGCGATGCGATGACTGCTGTAGGCCGTGTCGTCGCCGCCGATGGTCACGAGGTAATCCACTTCGAGCTGCGTCAGCGCGCGGACGGCGGCTTCCATTTTCTGCGGATTGCCGGTTGGATTCTCGCGGCTGGTGCGCAGAATCGAGCCGCCGAGAAATTGGATGCGGCTGACCTCGTCAATATCGAGCATCGTGGTGCGGCTGGAGTCGCCGCGGGCGAGCCACTTGAAACCGTCGTAGATTCCGAGCACGCGGAGGCCGGAATTGACCGCTTCGATGGTGATCGAACGGATGACACCGTTGATGCCGGGAGCCGGGCCTCCGCCGACGAGAATCGCCAGTGTGCGGCGACGGACAGCGTCTTCAATCTTGGGCATTTTATTGTTCTTTCTTGTGTTAACGTCAATGGGTCATGAAAGCTAACCACACCGGCTGGGGGCAATGTAGCAAGTCTGGGGAAAGTAGCAAATCGGAAGCCACCCCCCTTTCTATTCCCCCCATAGAATGGGGGAAGCGGTTGCGGATTGAGTGCTGGTTACGTATCTTAAAAGATAGGTGTATCCATAATCAGATACGAATAGCCAACGCGACCTAATGGAAGCCCCTCTCTTTATTCCCCCCT
>JAQTRJ010000278.1 GCA_028711875.1 bacterium
ACGCGTGGGCGCGCCGCTACCTGAAAAAATTCAAGGACGGCGGCGAAAAACTCGGCAGCATCTTCTTCGGACGACACAATCACGCGAAGAAGACGTCACCGACCACGGGAGAAAAATAGAACGGCGTGCTCGAAAAGAGCCTGCTGTCGTTTCACCCGGAATTGTATTGACTCTGAACGCGCCACGCGGGCAGTGATTCTTCACGACGTACAGAATGACATGGCAAGAGACGGATGACATGAAGCTATCTTGAAATGGAATCGTGACAAGGATTCCGGCCGGGTTGCGCGTGGCAAGATGGTACCGTAAGGGAATGTTTTCAACGCTGAACCCGGCTCGGCGTGCATGCTGAGATCACTTCATGTCTACTGATCGGGGCCGATTCATCGCGCCCCTTGTTTTTTTTCGTACCCGCTTCCCGTAGGGGCGGCCCTGCGTGGCCGCCCGCTGTAGATGCAAACGGCAGTTTGCCCGCAGGTGCGGATTAAGCGAAGGGCAACCGCCCGTAACCGCGCCCGGCAGTGCGATTTTCCCGTAGCGCCGCATGGATATGCGCCATTCCCCGCGGCGGCGAATCTCCCGATTCGCCCCATCGCCTCGCCCCGGACGCATTCACTCCGAAAAACAAACGGGCACGGCATGCCGCGCTCCTACCAAGTAAACTGTCATTCTGAACGTCCCTTGAACACAGTGAAGGGGAAGAATCTCAGCAAACTGCCGTTTGCATCTACATTTTCTGCTTCTCGCTTTTTCTCGCGCGCGTCAGCGGACGAGCAGCAGACGCTCGACCGCGGCAGGTTGTCCGGCGATTTCCGCGGAGAGAAAATACAAGCCGGTCGGCCAGCGCGAACCGTCCACGGTCAGGTCATGGACACCCGCCGCGAGCGATCCCTCCACCAGAGTGGAAACAACCCGTCCCTGAATATCGAACACGCGAACACGCACCGGCTCTCCGTTCGGCAGAGCCAAGCGAACACGGGCCGAGGAGTTAAACGGATTAGGCCAGGCCGTGAGCAGCTTCGCATTTTCCGCCAGGGCCGGGTCATCCTCGGAAGCGGCCGGGAGATCATCCGCGTCCCGCTTCATGGCAAGATCGAAGCGGTGATAGACCCATTCGTCGCGGCGGAAACTCACCTGCTGCGGGCCGTCCAATATCCGAAACGGCGGCGAATCCCAATAGCCTGTTGCCCAGGTGAAATCGGGGCTGTCCCAAACCCGCAGGAAGACCGGCCGCACCGGGAGTTCTCCCGCGTGTCGGCCCAACGTCACCCGGAAAAAGCCCTCCGCGTCGAAATACTGCGAGCCGTTTGTTCGGAACGAAACGAGTTCTTCGCCGCGGTCATCAGCGGCGAGGAGCATCCGGTCGCCCGCTCCCGCACGGCCGTCCGACTGCGGATGCGCCGCGCCCGCGCCGTCCACGTCTTCCACAATCTGGCCAATGCAGCCGTCAGGAAGAGGAACTAATCCGTCCCCGCCAATCGTCAACGCGCCGCGCGCCGCGTCGAAGTAGGCGACGTCCAACTGCCAGCCCTCCCCGGCCCAAGCAAGGTGGCCCAGCAGCAACAACAGAGCAAATATAGCAACGCGGTGTTTCATGTCGGCAACGCGAAAGAAAAACGGGGTGGACTGCCATCCACCCCGCGATTCGGGAGACTCCGCGTCGCGCGCGACTATTTTTTATCCGACTCCACAGTCGGTCGCGGCTGGCTCGGGCCGAACGTCCAGTCGGTTTCCATCGGCGTTCCGGTCGGCAGGAAGATCATGGCTCCGCCGCGATCCCGGTCGCCGACGTATTCGCTGGAGTTCTGATAATACGGGGCGGTGGCTACGTTATCGCCTTCCCAAATTCGCAAATAATATGCCCTGTCGGGAGGCTGATAGGTCACGAAGAATTTCTTCGAGTAGAACATGCCCTTGCGGCCGCTCGCGTCGGGACAATCTTCGGGGGGCGAGAAACGCATCATGTTGAAATTTCCGTAGGCCAGCGAATCATCGCCACCCGGCAGTCCGTCGGGCCGAGGCGGGTCCTGAACGCCGTTGCCGCCATCGCGGATCACCTGAATGACGTTTCCGCCTTCGTGGGGATTGCCCGCATGATCGAAGACCTGCTTCGTCCACGAATTCATCGAAACCAATACGATGTAGGGATTGAGTTCCTTGAGTTCGGGCGGTGGGTCTTCAGTGTCGAAAAGCGGGGGTGGGAAATAGGACTCCGCCTGTTTGGCCTCGTCCGCTGCGCCGACACTTCCCGCCACGAAAAGCAGGGCGGCCAGCATTGCAAAAAGCCAGAGTTGCGAACGGTTTTGCATAGCATTTCTCACAAAGGTCTACACCGGGTTATTTCTGTCCGGCCTGGCTGATTCGCTGTTTCGCCGACGACAGCATCTGGAGAATCGTCGAGTCTTCAGGCACGCTGGCATCGAGAACGGCCCGCGTATTCTGATAGAATGCGGCCGTGTCGGAGGCGGCGGGAAGCAGATCCACGAAGTTCGCGTTGCTGCCGCGGATTACCGTCCCCACCAGCACCGTCTCCCCGACCGTTCGCGGAGCGTCGGTGCGAATGGCCGAGGATACAATCATGTCAATCTCGGGGAAGGCGCGCGCCAGCGAATCGGCCTCCTGATCGCTGAATTCGCCGATCACCGTCAGATGATCGCACCGTTTGGCCGATCGGCGAAACAGGTCGTCCATTTCGTAAGGAGACTGATAGATGAACGCCCCGGTCGAGTCTTTAAACGCCGCCCACGCGGACGGAGAGACGAAGCCGATCACACCAAGCTTCTGCCCGCGATCTTCGCGGATCAGGCACGGCTGAAAAACCGGTTCATCCTTCGGTTTTCCGCCCAGCATTCGGGCGAGAAACGAGCGTTTCTCTCCCGGCCGAAAGACGTTGGCGGCGAGCACAGGCAGACCGTCAGACGCCGCCTGACGCCAGAGATCGAATCCGAATCCGGTCTCCCGCGAGGACAACGCGACCGCGTCGTATTTCGCCGACCGGTAAAAATCGGCGAAGGCCAGCGCGGTAGCCGAATCCTTGGGAGTATGACTGGCCGGCGCGAAGTTGCCGACCTCCACCGTCAGATTGGCCACGCTGTCCGCGCGCGCTTTGCTGAGATAACTAGCCCTCCGGGCCAGTCCACCCTTTTTCCCGTGTCAACCGCAGGGTTCGAGTTCGCCCTGAAAGTTGCCGGAAAAATGCACGCGCGCCGGGACGGCTTTGGCGGTTTTGGCGGCGTTTTTTTTGCGCGCCTCGGCCCAGCCCTCGACGCTGCCGACGGCGATCAGCAACAACAGCGCCCACAACATGAACCGATGAGTGTTCGCGCCGGACACCGCGGACGAGACGGCCTGCTTTCTGATACCCATGCCGCGTTTAACCTTGTACATGACTCTTGGTGTTGTTTCCCGGCGCGCCGGGAGCCGGACTTGTGGACACGCGGACCGGCGGAGTGGCCGCCGACGGTGTTGGAGACGAGACCGTCGCGTCGAACGAGGCCAGCCTGTCCGCCCACTCACCGGGAGCGTCGTAGGTGGCCGTGAGCAAATCCTGATAGCTTTCGAACCCGATGCTGTCCTTCCAGGCCGGGTTGAATTCCAGCGTCGCATAGTGGCCG
>JAQTRJ010000015.1 GCA_028711875.1 bacterium
GCATTTCGCCTCGCGAACGGCTTTGGATATCGAAGGACTGGGATTCGAGACGGTCGAGTTGCTTGTGGATGCGGCTCTGATTAAGGACGCCGGCGATCTGTACTCGTTGCGGATCGAATCGCTTCTGACGCTGGATCGCTTTGCCGAGAAATCCGCGCGCAATCTTCTCGAGGGATTGGAGAAATCGAAGCGACAGCCGCTGGAACGTCTGATCTATGCGCTCGGAATCCGTTTCGTGGGCGAAGGCACGGCGCGAACGCTGGCTATGCGGCTGGGGAGTCTGTCTGCGCTGTCCGGCGCCTCCCCCGACGAACTTCAACAGATTCCCGAAATCGGGCCGCGCGTCGCCGAAGCCATTCGCGACTACTTTGCGTCGCCGCGGACGCAGCGCTTGCTTCGAAAGCTGACGTCCGCTGGATTTCGTTTCGAAGAACGGTCTCGGCAGCCGCGCAGCGACAGGCTATCGGGAAAAACACTGGTCATCACTGGGTCGCTGTCCTCCATGTCACGCGAGCAGGCCGAACATAAGATTATTCGACACGGCGGTCGGGCGACACAATCCGTCTCCAAGAAAACGAGTTATGTGATCGTAGGAGAGAACCCGGGATCGAAGTACGAGAAAGCTGTTAAGCTCGGCATTCCGATCCTGGGCGAGGATGAGTTCCTCCGCTTGATCAAAGACGATTCCGCGGCGTAAGCCGTATCATAGCAATTCACATTCATCAAAGGTCTTTTTTCATCTCATGGCCACCACAGCGGACATCCGAAAGGGTCTCACCATTCAAATGGAAGGACAGACCTTCCTGATCGCCGATTTTCAGCATGTCAAGCCGGGCAAGGGCGGCGCCTTCGTTCGCATTACCCTTAGAAACGTCAAGTCGGGTCGTGTGATTGACCGCACACTGAATTCCGGCGCGACGATCGAAATCGTACGCGTGGATACGCACGACATGCAGTTCTTGTACAAGGACGGCGATAGTTATCATTTTATGGATCAGGAATCCTTCGATCAGGTTTTCTTCGACGAAGACTTGATCGGCGAGAATGCCAAATGGATGAAGGAAGGCGTGATCTGTAAGGTCAGTTTCATGGGGAATCAGCCGCTCAGTCTCGAAGTCCCCAATTTTCTCGAACTGGAGATCGTAGAAACGGCCCCTGGCGTTCGCGGCGACACCGTATCGGGATCCGGCAAACCGGCGACGCTGGAAACGGGAGCCATCGTGCAGGTGCCATTCTTTATTGAGCAGAATGAAGTGATTCGGGTGGATACGCGAACCTCGGCGTATCTGGACCGCGTGAAGAAGTGAGTATGCTCATCTGAGAAGGAATTCACGTGTTCGAGCTGCGAACCATCATCGCTGTCGTCTCACTATTGTCCGGCACGACGCTGCTGCTGATCGGAACGCTGCGGGTCATTCGGAGAGTTCCTGTTTTCGAAAAATCCGCCAAGCTGGACGCGGTGTTAGTCTATGGTTCGCTCTTCGTGGCCGCGGGAATATTGCTCATGTTTCGCGGAGGCGATACGGAACCGACGGCGACGGTTCCCGAGGTCAAAGCGCCGGTGATCGCGCAGCAGTCGCCAGAAGATGCCGTCGCGCCCGACACGGGAACGATATCTTCAGGAATACGCACGTCCAAGCGCGCGGATCTCCCAATGGAGCGCGACCTTGTGCATGATCGTGCACAGAAGACGCTGGCGGATCGGCACGACTTGAAGGCTGTGGCTCCCATTCCTCAGCGGCGCCATTTGTCTGCACCGCAAGCTCGGGACATCCCTCCGCCAACGAAAACGACGTATCATCCAGGGACAGTCGAAGACCGAATGTATCTGGCCGTCTCGCGCGTTTTCGATTCCGTGGAAGATTGGTTTATGAAGTATGGTTCTCCGGCTCCGAATCATGCGGACACCCGTACCGACGGCGAGGAGGCTGGAGCCGAAACGATGGACTCTGATCTGCAGTTTCCTGCGATTGCCTTCGAGTCCGGAACGGCTGATTTGCAGCCCCAGAGCGTGGATGCGCTCAAGAATCTTGCGGAACGGTTGAGGAGTCTGCCCACGCCGATCACGGTGGAGATTCAGGCGCGCGTAGACAGTCTCGGACCGGAACCCTTCAACTATTTGCTGACGAAAGCTCGCGTGGAGACCGTGTGCGACGTGTTAACCCAAGAAGGTGTAGACACGCACCGCCTGATCGCCCGTGCGCTCGGCTCACAACATGACGGCTCCACGAAAACGGGCGCACAGATTCAATTCGTTCTTTGCCCGTAGAACAGGAGATGATGATGACGGCTCCTCGTCCCAAAACCGAAAAAGCGCGCTTCGATCTGTCCGAGATCAAGAAGTTGGTTGAGCTGATCGAACGCAGTCCGATTTCGGAGTTCGAACTCGTTGAGAAAGATCTTCGGATTCGCATCTCAAAGAACGGTAGTGCACCCTTGACTGGAGCGGGCATGCCTGTACCGATTTCTGCGCCGGTGCCTGTCCCGCTCAGCGCTCCGGCGGTGATGGCGCCGCCGGCTCCGCTATCGCCGCCTTCGACAGAAGCGCCTCCTCAGAAATTGCTGGAGGTGAAGTCGCCCATGGTCGGCACGTTCTATCGCGCACCGTCGCCCGATGCCGAGCCCTACGTGCGGATCGGAGACAACGTGGAACCGGGCAAGGTGCTTTGCATCGTCGAGGCTATGAAGTTGATGAACGAACTGGAAAGCGAAGTGCGCGGTCGAATCGCCGAGATTCTTGTGGAAAACGCCCAACCTGTTGAGTTCGGACAAATTCTGTTTCGCATTGATACCAGCGCCGCGTAATGTTCAAAAAAGTACTCATAGCAAATCGCGGCGAAATCGCTCTGCGCGTCATTCGCGCCTGCCGCGAACTGGGCTTGAAAACGGTCGCGGTGTTTTCCTCGGCGGATCGCGATGCGCTGCACGTCAAGTTCGCCGATGAATCCGTTTGCATCGGACCGCCTCCATCCTCACAGAGCTATCTCTTGACAAAGGCTCTGATCGCCGCGGCGGAAATTACCAATGCCGACGCCATCCATCCCGGCTATGGTTTTCTTGCCGAGAATGCGGACTTTGCCCAGATCTGTCTCGATCATGAGATCGTGTGGATCGGTCCCAGCCCCGACGTGATTCACTCGATGGGCAACAAGTCCGAAGCCAAGCGAACGATGAAAGCCGCCGGCTGCCCGGTCATACCGGGAAGTGACGACCCGGTCACTTCAGTGGCTGAAACGCGCAAACTGGCTCAGGAGATCGGACTCCCGCTCATGATTAAAGCGGTAGCGGGCGGAGGCGGCAAAGGAATGCGGCTGGTGACTCGACTGGAAAACCTCGAATCGGGTTTTGAGATGGCGCGTGCCGAGGCTGAAGCCGCTTTCAGCAACGGCGACCTCTATGTGGAAAAGGCGATCGTTGAGCCCCGTCATGTCGAGATTCAAATTCTCGGCGACGGAAAAGGCCAGTGCATTCATCTGGGCGAGCGGGATTGCTCGACGCAGCGCCGTCACCAGAAACTGATCGAGGAGTCTCCGTCGCCGATCGTAGACGAGAAGCTCCGTCAGCGCATGGGCTCGGTGGCTGCGCAGGCAGCGGCCGCTCTGAACTATGCGTCGGCGGGCACGGTCGAATTTCTCGTAGATCGCGATCAGAATTTCTATTTCATGGAAATGAACACCCGCATTCAGGTCGAACATCCCGTCACGGAAATGGTGACCGGGATGGACCTGGTGAAAGAACAGCTGAAAATTTCCCTGGGAGAAGCCCTGCCCTGTCAAGAGAGCATTTTCTGGCGGGGGCACGCGATCGAGTGCCGCATTAACGCCGAAAATCCCGATCGAAGTTTTATGCCCAGTCCCGGTCTGATTACCGCCTTGAATATTCCCGGCGGCCCCGGGATTCGAGTGGATACACATATCTATCAGGGCTATACGATCCCGCCGTACTATGATAGTTTGATCGCAAAGCTGGTCGCCTGGGGACAGGATCGTTCCGAGGCGATTTCCCGCATGCTGCGCGCGTTGGACGAATTTGTCGTCGAAGGAGTGAGCACCACGATTCCGTTCCATAGGAAGGTGTTGCTCATGGAGCAATTTGTGAACAACGAGATTCACACCAAGTGGATTGAAGATCTGCTGGAACGCGAAGCTGCAAAACCGACGGTATGAACCTGATGACTCGATCCAACGCGGTCGTTATGGCGGCGGTTGGAGTTCTGCTTGCGATGACCATTCTGGGATGTCGCGACTCCAGTGTGACTCCTTTCGATCCGCTCCCTGCCGGTGGAACTCGGCTCTACATCGCCGATTGTAATCCCTTTATTTGGCAGGACCCCGATCGTGAAGTGGTTACGCTGGTGCCCGATCCGGACGATGCCTGCAACACGCTTATTGATTTCTATTCCGGACTTACAGCCGACTGGCGCAGCAATACATTTCGTGCGCCAGCTGGCGCGCTGCTGGAAGGTGCGCATCTCGTGTTTCATCGCGATGTCAACGAAGCCAGTGTCGTCACTGTAATCGCCGTCAGCTACAGCGGGCTTTCCACCTCATTTCAACGTCAGCTGGAGCTTCCCATCGGCGAAACCATTTCGGCAGTCGATCTCTTCGAAACGGGCGAAATCGTTGCGGGCGGCGATAGCGGTGTGGTCGAGCTGAGTATCTCGATTCTCTCCGGTGCTGCAACACTGAATACCTTTACGACCACCGGAACCTACGTGCAGGTCGGTGTGGAACGAACGTCGCTCTGTGAGTTCGAAATTGATCTGGGGCTTGCCGGGGGCATTGGACAACCCGGCAGCGGTGTTGTCTTCTCGTACCGGAATGCCGCATCGGAAATTCATCCGTCTATCTTCCTCGATTTTACTCATGGTGCGCAGATTGACGGCAGCGTGTTGATTTTCGGTCCGCAATACGGACTTACCTATCTCGCCGCTGAATCGGATGGCTGCAGCGATACGGCTCGATTTATGGCTGTAGCTCCGGCGCAGGGGTACCGGGTGGATACGCTGGAAACGGTCTTTCGCGGAAATCTCCTTTCTGACGGCAATCAGGTGTGGTTTTGGGAGGATCGCCCGTTGCCCGACGACTCGGCAGCCTGTCGCGCCGTGAATATTCTATACACAAACGAGTGGCCGCTTTTATCGCATCCGATCTATAGTTGTGAAGATGCGGTGATCGCTTACTGTGATGCCATGTCACGGCATTTTTGGATCATTCTGCGCAGTTCCAGCTTCCCCGACACGGCTTGGGGGTATACGCTGACCGGAGCTCTTGACACCACGGTAATAGCACAAAATATCCCCGACGGATTCCTCTATCGGGGCCAATGGTTGAACGTTATCTCCGTGGATCGCTACACCCGCACCGTCAGCGCCACACCGTTTTCTAATGGGACGGCCACCACTCTGGGAACGTATCCGGCCGCTCTGACCGAAGCATTCGGAGGCGGGGCCGGATTGGGATATCCGGGGACGCTGGATTATGAATGGTGGTCGGTCAATGTGTTCGATGAAGATGTGAACTGGATCGCCCGCTACCCGATTCGAGGGGAGGAGTCTGACCTCATCGGAACTGTAACCCTGCTGACCGCCGACAGCGTCATCGTGTATGCGGCCAATATCTTCAATGTCTATTACGTTCGCGCCCTTCATCCCCAATGATAACCGTATCGGCGCGTGGCATGTCTTGTCATGAATCGTCGCACTTGTGTTCGACGATTGCATTTGCTCACATAAACCTTTTGAGGACTCGATGAACATCCCACAGGAACTCCTCTACACCAAAGACCACGAGTGGATCCGCATCGAAGGAGACACGGCAATCGTCGGCGTCACGGATTTCGCTCAGGGCGAACTCGGCGACGTGGTGTTCGTTCAATTGCCCGAAGTCGGCGCCAAGATCGAACAGGAAAAAGCCTTCGGTACGATTGAAGCCGTGAAGGCCGTCGCCGATGTCTACGCGCCGCTTTCCGGCGAAGTCATTGCGGTGAATTCCGAACTCAACGATCACCCCGAACTCATGAATCAGGATCCGTATGGCAAGGGTTGGATTGCCAAAATCAAGGCGTCCAAGCTTGCCGCGGAAAAAGCCCGTTTGCTCAATCCCTCCGCTTATGCCGACCTGACATCAGCCTGAGGTCATCCCTTCACTTTACCCAATTGTCTCCACCATGCGATACATTCCGAATACCCCCGATGATCGCGAAACCATGATGCGCGAAATCGGGGTTTCCTCAGTAGAAGACCTTCTGAAACCCATTCCGAAGTCTCTACGCTTGTCGCGCCGCCTGAATCTGCCGAACGGTCTCTCGGAACAGGACGTGGTGGCCGCGATGACTGCGATGGCCCGAAAAAATCTGGACTCGGTCTCTTGCACGAGCTTTTTGGGTGCGGGAAGCTACGATCACTATGTGCCGACGGCGATCTCCGATCTGGCCGGACGCAGCGAGTTCTTGACCGCGTACACACCCTATCAGCCTGAGGTTTCTCAGGGAACGCTGCAGGTCATCTATGAATTCCAATCCATGATCTGTGAGCTCTTCCGCATGGACGCGGCGAATGCCAGCCTCTACGATGGAGGAACAGCGCTAGCCGAAGCTGTGCTTCTGGCTCAAGGATACACGCGTCGTTCCCGCATCATCTGCCTTGACAACGTCCATCCGCACTATCGAAGCGTCGCCGTTACGCTGGGTTCGCCGTTGGGAATCCGCATGGATGGTTCGCCACATTCCGCGGGACACATCTCAGCGACTGCACTCGAGAACGCGCTCGACGCGAATACAGCGGCGGTCGTGTTCCAATATCCGAACTTCTTCGGGATCATCGAGCCGCTGGAACCCTGGATTCGGCGCGTGCACGACGCTGGCGCACTGGCCATTGTGATCGCCGATCCCATCGCTATGGGGGTGCTCGAACCGCCGGGTTCCTGGGGCGCGGATATCGTGATCGGCGAAGGACAGGCGCTCGGGAATCCCCAATCCTATGGTGGTCCCTATCTGGGATTATTTGCCGCGAGCGACAAGCTGATTCGTCGGATGCCGGGACGCATCGTCGGTGTCACGCGCGACGCCGACGGGCGACGCGGCTATGTCTTGACCCTGCAAACTCGAGAACAACACATCCGGCGCGACAAGGCAACGTCCAATATCTGTACGAACGAAGGATTGTGCGCCACACGAGCTGCCATGTTTCTCTCCCTGGTTGGGCCGCAAGGTTTACGGCAGATTGGTGAGGGCTGTATGCAGGGCTGCGGCTATTTGCGCGCGAAACTTGCGAAAGTTCCCGGCGTCGAGGTGCTGTTCGACGGTCCGCACTTCAAGGAATTCGCCTTCCGAATCCAAGCCGATATTCCGTCATTCTCGAAATTCATGGCGGATCGCGGACTCCTGCCCGGCATACCGCTTAAACGATTCGGCATGGGACTCGATGATGCTCTCTTGGTGGCCGTGACGGAACGAAGAACCGCCGCGGAGCTGGATCGCTATGTCGAGCTGACCGCGAGTTTCCTGAAAGGAGCCAAAGCATGAAAAGGCAACAGTGCATTCAATCGCTTCAGAAGGAAATCCCGTTGGTTTTCGAACTCAGTCGTCCCGGACGGATCGGCTATGACGTGCCGACGCCTGTTCCGTCTGATTCGTTCAAAAGCGTCCCAAGCGTCTTGCGGCGTTCGACACCGCCTCGGCTGCCGGAGCTCAGCGAGAATCTGGTGATGCGTCACTATACGAATTTATCGGTTCGCAACCATCACATTGATCGGGATTTCTACCCGCTCGGCTCGTGCACGATGAAGTATAATCCGCGCGTCAACGAGCATATGGCCGCGCATCCGGGATTCGCGTCGCTTCATCCGCTGCAGCCCGCTGTCACGGTACAAGGGGCGCTCGAGGTGATGTATCGCCTGTCCGAAGCGTTGAAGGAAATCACCGGCTTCGATGCGGTTACGCTTCAGCCCGCCGCCGGCGCACAGGGCGAGCTTACGGCATTGCTGATGTTCCGGGCATTTCACAAGAAACAGGGAAATCCGCGGCGCAAAGTCATTATTCCTGACAGCGCACATGGCACCAATCCGGCCTCCATCGTCATCGCGGGATACGAAGTGGTCGAGCTTCCCAGCGGTCCCGACGGATTGGTGAACGTGGACGCTCTCAAACGAATCTTGAACGAAGACGTTGCCGCGCTCATGCTGACCAATCCCAATACGCTTGGTTTGTTCGAGTCGAGAATTGAAGAAATCACCTCGCTCGTTCACGGCGTGGGCGGCTTGGTGTACATGGACGGTGCGAATCTCAACGCGCTGCTTGGCATTTGCCGACCCGGCGACATGGGATTCGACGCCTGCCATATTAACCTGCATAAGACGTTTTCCACGCCCCATGGCGGAGGCGGGCCGGGCAGTGGGCCGGTTGCCGTCAAGCGACATCTCGAACCGTTTCTTCCGCTGCCCGTGGTGACGCGGCAAAATGATCTTCTCGAATGGGACTGGGACCGTCCCGACTCGATCGGACGCGTCCTTACGTTTTTCGGAAACTATGGCGTCCACGTCCGGGCCTTGACCTATCTGCTGTCCATGGGTGGCAACGGTCTTCACGACGTCAGCGAGGTCGCCATTCTGAATGCCAATTACCTGCGAGTGAAATTGCGTGAGGCGTATGAAGTCCCATTTGACCGGCCCTCAATGCACGAAGTTGTCCTGTCGGGAGACCGGCAGAAAGCACGCGGTGTTCGAACGACCGACATCGCAAAACGATTGCTGGATTATGGAGTTCATCCGCCGACAGTCTATTTCCCGCTTATCGTTCACGAAGCGTTGATGATCGAACCTACGGAGTCGGAGAGCAAGGAAACGCTCGACGAGTTTGTCGAGATCATGCTTCAGATTGATCGGGACAGCGTGGAAAATCCCGACCTCCTCAAGGCAGCACCTTATACAACCCCGGTGCGCCGTCTCGATGAAGCGGCAGCGGCGCGCGCGCTGGATGTGCGCTATTTCAAGGATTGATTAGGCGGATGATTGCGGAGGTGACGTCACCCGAAGCGCATGACCATCCAATCTGGCTCGCGGAATTGGGACTGTCGCGGTTTGTTGCCATAGACGTGGAAACAACCGGGCTGGACTCGGCGTCCGATGAGTTGATCGAGATCGCAGCCGTGCGTTTTCAGGAAGGTGCAGTTTCCGATTCCTTCCGTTCTTTCGTCAAGCCCGGTCGTTTGATTGATCCCTTCATCACACAATTGACCGGGATTACGGACGACGATCTTCGGGATGCGCCGTCTTTCGACAAGGTGGCGGCGCCATTCCGTGATTTTCTCGGCTATGATCCGTTGGTTGGTCACAACGTCGAGTTTGATCTCGGTTTTTTGCGCGCCGCCGGAGCCGGATTGATCCGCGGCCGTTCGGGCGGCAATATTTTTGCCTTTCCGCGCGCCAAGATCGTAGACACAGCGATGCTCGGTCGCGTGTTCTGGCCGGAGCTGGCTTCGTTTTCGCTCGGTTCTCTCACAAAGACGTTCCATGTTCAGAGTGAGCGATCGCACCGCGCTCTCGATGATGCCGAAGCGACCGGTGCATTACTGACGCGAATGGCGCAAGACATTCCCGGCCGTGTATGGCATTCACTGGCCGTTGATCTGCATCGCCTTATTGGGTCCACCACGCATCGCAGTCGCTTCCTCTTCGATATCCTGGTTCGATTGACGAAAGGGATCGAGAAACCCGATGACGCGGAAGACCGGTTATCCCCTGACAACGGCGACGTGATCCCCGCGGAGGTGCCCGCTTCCGGATTGCTGGGACGCGACGGTCGTTTCGAACAAGCGCTTCCTTTTTTCCGAGCGCGTTTGCAACAGGTGAATCTGGCTGAGGCCGTTGAGGAGACGCTTCGCGAATCGAAGATTCTCTTGGCGGAAGCGCCCACCGGCGTCGGAAAATCGCTGGCCTATCTTGTTCCCGCCGTTCGCTGGGCTGTGGATTCGAGTGACGGATCGAAACAAGTTATTGTCTCGTCCTATACGAAGCTTCTGCAGGAGCAACTGCATCGCAAGGACGTGCTGGAAATTCAGCGTGCGCTGGGCCGATCTTTCCGATCAGCCGTGCTGAAGGGACGTAGCAATTATCTCTGCCGACGTCGGCTGCGACGCCTGCTTCGCGAGGCCGACGACCGACTCGGCGACGGGGATCGCATTCAACTCATGCCGCTCCTGCGCTGGGCGGAATTGACCCGCACCGGCGATATATCCGAAATCAGCGGCTTCAGTCCCAGACATTCTCCCAATCTCTGGGCGCAGGTTTCTTCGGACGCCATCGCGTGCAGCGGATCGGCATGCAGTGCGGCGAAGGGCGATTTCCATCGCATCGCTCAGGAGCACGCCGCTAAAGCTCAGGTCGTGTTCGTCAATCATGCTCTGCTGGCGTCTGACTGGACGAGGCTGTCTGCGGGCGGCGGGCGGCGAGTGATTCTCGACGAAGCGCACCATTTCGAGCGCGCCGTAGTCTCCGCGGCAACTCTGGAGATTTCCGCCGCTTTCTTCCGCAGCGCGCTCACGCGCCTGATCGAAGAGCGAGCGGATCGCGGTCTGTTGCATGCCGTGTCCATGCGTCTCGGAATCGGAGCGGCCGATCTGACGGAGCAGATTTCCGGTCTCATCGCGCGCGCCCGCGCTCTCTACAATCCGGTGCGGCACGCCTTTGCCGCAGTTGCCGACGCGCTGATCGCTCAGTTGGCATCGAATCAAGGTTCGGGAAAACTTCGCTATCGCCGAGGCGATCGTATTCACGAGGCCGCTCGCCTTGCGCTGGAACCGCTTCGCGATGAATGGCGGTGCGTGTCCGACGCAATGCGCAGTCTCCTCCTACTCGCGGTGGAATTAAAGGGCGATGAACGACTGCCGAGTGATCTTTTATTCGAGCTCCGCAGCGTTTCCGAATCCGTAGAGAATCTTTCGGATTGGCTGAGCCGCCTGCTCGCCCAGGACGATTCTGATCATGTGACCTGGGTCGAATTCGGACGCGGTGCCTCTTCGTCATGGTGTTCTTTCTATCTGGCCCCAATTTCTATCGGCGATCTGTTGCGTCAGACTTTTTGGCCCGCGTTGGATTCTGCGCTGCTCACGTCCGCGACCCTGACGGTGGACGGCAGCTTCACGGTTCTTCAGGAATCATTGGGTTTGCAGGAGACGGATCGCGACGGCCGAGTGCAGCGGCTCATGGTGGACAGCCCGTTCCGGTTGTCCGAGCAGATGGAAATTCTCGTGCCGCTTGACATGCCCGATCCCCGTCGCCAGGACGGCGGTCATGCGGCGGCCGTCACCGAGTTAGTGACAGCCATTGTGAACCGTTTCGCCCGCGGCACGCTTGTTCTCAGCACGTCGAATGAACTCGCGGTTCGATTGACTCATGCGCTCACGCCTCATCTGCGCCGCGCAGATCGCCTGCTGCTCAGTCAGAGCGGCGGCGCTTCGCTTCCGGATATGCTCGAACAATTTCGCGAGAGTCAGGCGGCCGTGTTTATCGGTTCAGCCAGTCTGTGGGAAGGCGTGGATGTGGTTGGCGATGCGCTGCAAATTCTGATTGTGACTCGTTTGCCTTTCGATGTCCCCACGGATCCCTGGGTCGCAGCGCGCACGGAGCGCATTCAGGAATCGGGACGGGACGCGTTCCGCGAGTACAGCTTGCCCGTCGCGACGCTTCGTCTCAAACAGGGTGTGGGCAGGCTGATTCGTCATCCCGACGACCGTGGTGTCGCAGTGATCGCCGATCCCCGTCTCTTTACCACGAGATATGGCGAAGTCATGCGCCGAAGTCTGCCGGTGCCCCCGCGCTCCGTCGCGAGGGGCGAGGTGCTGTTGTTGGAGATGGAACGGTTTTTTCAGGAGGTCTCATCGTGATTCGCGGTCTAAATCATATCGGAATCGCCGTAGAGAATCTGGATGCCGCGGTGGCTCTATGGCAAACCGCCACAGGCGGGCGTGTTGTACATCGCGAGACGGTTGCCGAACAGCGCGTGGAAGTAGCGGTGATTGAGATCGGATCGCTGCACGTCGAACTGCTGCGCCCGACCTCGGAAGATTCGCCAATCTTTAAATTCATTGCCGCGCGCGGTCCCGGAATTCATCACATCGCTCTGCAGGCAGATTCTACGCAAGCAGAGCTCGATCGTATGAAATCTCAGGGCGTGCGTTTGATTGACGAAACAGCTCGCGCCGGGGCTGAAGGAACCCGCGTGGGTTTCGTGCATCCTAAGGCTGTGGGCGGAGTGCTGCTTGAAGTTGTCGAAGCGCGAAAAGGATAAAGATTCCGCGCTGTCGCTGCGGGAGAAGCTTGACGCGCTGCCCAAGTGTCCGGGTGTCTATCTGTTTAAGGACGCGCAGGGCAACGTGATCTATATCGGGAAGGCGAAGATCCTGCGGGCGAGGGTTCGGCAGTACTTTCAGAACGCGCACGACGGGCGCTATCAATTCGAATCGCTGGTTCGCCGAATCGCCGACGTCGAGGTGATCGCTACCGACACGGAACTCGAGGCGCTCATTCTCGAAAACACTCTGATTCGTGATCGAAAGCCACGCTACAATATTGACCTGCGCGACGACAAATCCTTTCCGTTTCTGCGGATCACGAACGAACCGTTTCCGCGCGCGTTCCTCATTCGCCGCCCGCCCGCCGATGGATCACGGTACTTCGGTCCGTTCAGCGACCTCTTTCATTTGCGGGGATTACTGCATGTCCTGCGCGGCTTGCTGAAAATTCGCACCTGTAATCTACCCTTGAGCGAAGAGGGGATCGCCAAAAAGAAATTTAAATCCTGCCTGGAATACCACATTGGCCGCTGCAACGCTCCCTGCATCGCGAACGAATCCTGCGCGGAATATGCGGAACGCATCCGCGATTTCACTGCGGTCGTCAGCGGCCGCGGCAAAGAGATTATCGCTCGCCTGCGCGCGGAAATGGACCAGTATGCCGCCGACCTGCGCTTCGAGCAAGCCGCGCAGCTTCGTGACTGGCTGTCCGCGCTGGATGCCTTAACGGAACGGCAGAAAGTGATTTCCGCGGAACCGATTAACCGCGACGTGATCGGAATCGCGGTCGAAGACGACGTTGGATGCGCAGTGGTTCTACAGGTGAGATCGGGTCGGATGGTCGGGCGGCTCGACTATCGTTTGAAGCAATGCCGCGGCCGCGACGTGCCGGAAATTCTTGGCGAGGCCGTAGAACGCTATTACAGCGAGCCGGTGACGGTCCCGGATGAGATCTTTCTACCCACACAGCCTCCTCAGACGGAACTTCTTCATCAGTGGCTTAAAGAAAAGCGAGACGGTCTGCGCGTGGAAATTCGAGTTCCCGCCCGCGGCGAAAAGGCGCACTTGGTGGAGCTGGCCGCACGAAACGCCGAACTGCTGCTGACAGAGTATCGGATTGCCCGCGAAAAGAACACCCGCATTCCCGGAGCGCTTGCGGAACTGCGAACGCAGTTGTCTCTGCCGACCCTGCCAAGGCGGATGATTGCCTTTGACATTTCGACGCTGATGGGTACGGATAAAGTGGCTTCGATGGTCGTTTTTCACGATGGCCGACCGGCCAAATCGCATTATCGTTGCTACCGGATTCAACAGGTCGAAGGAATGGATGACTTCGCTTCGATGCGCGAAGCAGTCCTGCGGCGATTCCGCAGGCTGCAGGCTGAAGGATTGGACCTTCCCGATCTGGTGCTGATTGATGGCGGGAAGGGACAGCTTGCCGCGGCACTGGAAGCGATGCGTGCGGCGGGAGCTGCGGGGTGTCCGGTGATCGGGCTGGCCAAGCGTTTGGAGGAAGTCTATCGCCCCGACGATCCGGAACCGCACTACCTGCCCCGCACGTCGTCAGCGCTGCGACTCTTGCAGCAGATCCGCGATGAGGCGCATCGTTTCGCCATTACCTATCATCGCAAGCTCCGCCAGAAGCGTTCGCTGCATTCTCTTCTCGAAGACATCGGGGGCGTCGGTCCTGCGCGGCGCAAGGCACTGCTTACACGTTTTCCCACGATCACGGCGCTGCGCCGTGCAACCGTGGAAGAAATCGCCACAGTGCCCGGACTATCGCTTGCACTGGCCGCTCGCGTGCATGAATATCTCCAACAAACAGACAGTGATTTGCAGAACTGAAAATGGATCAAAGCTATCCCAGCGTCTCTTTGGCTGCGGCCTTGGAACACGGCCTTTCCGAACAGGAATACGGATGGATCTGCGAGCAACTCGGACGCGTTCCCACCTACGTGGAATTGGGTTTGTACTCGGTCATGTGGTCGGAGCATTGTTCGTATAAGAATTCGATTCTGGAACTCAAGCGGCTGCCGCGGTACGGTCGTCGAGTGATGGTTGGCGCCGGCGAAGAAAACGCGGGTGTGCTCGATATCGGTGAAGGACTTGGGGTATGCTTTAAAATCGAGAGTCACAACCATCCCTCTGCCGTCGAACCTTATCAAGGAGCTGCGACGGGAGTGGGCGGCATTTTGCGGGATATTTTCACGATGGGCGCTCGGCCGATTGCCGCTCTGAATTCCCTGCGATTTGGATCGCTCGAGATTCCCCGCAATCGCGAGCTTCTGCGCGGCGTTGTCAAGGGAATCGGCGACTACGGAAATTGCTTCGGCGTGCCGACCGTGGCAGGCGAAATTTACTTCGATCCGACTTATGACGAGAATCCGCTGATAAATGCGATGGCGGTGGGCATTGTCGAGAACGGAATGCTGGCGCGCGCGGCGGCGGAGGGGGAGGGGAATCCCGTGTTCATCGTCGGCTCTGCTACGGGACGCGATGGCATTCACGGTGCGACCTTCGCTTCCGAGGAACTCTCGGAACAATCCGCGCAGCGTCGTCCGTCCGTTCAGATCGGCGATCCGTTCAAAGAAAAGCTGCTGCTGGAAGCGACACTGGAACTGATTCATTCCGGAGTGTTGATCGGCATCCAAGACATGGGGGCGGCAGGAATTACTTGTTCGTG
>JAQTRJ010000279.1 GCA_028711875.1 bacterium
GTGTGAACCTACGGCGGGTGGATTGTGGAGTACCTTAACCCGCCCCTACGGCGAACGGCTGTAACACGATTTCTTTCTCGTTTCTCATTTCTAATTTCTCATTTCTCTTCCATCGCTTCTCGCACAATTCCGCCGAACTGATCGAGCAGGTCGCGGGCGTGATCCGGAGAAACTCCGCGGAAGTGCATCACCAGCGCGGTCTTGAGTTCGCCGCCCGCCTGCCTGAGCACCTGATCGGCCCACTCGTAGTCCGCGCCGGTCAGCTCCATAAAAATCCGCCGCGAGCGCGCCTTGAGTTTTTCCGATCCTGCCCGCAAATCAACCATCAGGTTCCCGTAGCACTTGCCGATCCGCACCATCGCCGCCGTCGTGATCATGTTCAAAACCAGCTTGGTCGCCGTGCCCGCTTTCAGTCGCGTGGAACCGGTCAGAACCTCCGGCCCGACCGGAACGGAGATCACCACGTCGGCCAAATCATTCATATCATCAGTTGTGTCGTTGCATATAACAAATAGTCGCTTCGCCCCGCATTCTTTCGCATAGTTCAAAGAACCAATCACATACGGTGTTCTCCGCGAGGCGGTAATGCAGCAGATCACATCATTGCTGTTTATGCAACAAATTGCCAAATCCCGCCCGGCCTGCTCCGCGTCATCCTCGGCTCCCTCTACGGCCTTAAACACCGCGCCCGGTCCGCCCGCGATGAATCCCTGCACCATCCACGGATCAGTCCCGAAAGTCGGCGGGCACTCAACCGCGTCAATGATCCCCAGCCGCCCCGACGTTCCCGCCCCGACGTAAATCAACCGCCCGCCTCTCTGAAACGCATTCGCGACGATCTCCACAGCTCTCTCAATCTCGGGAAGCGCCTTCGCCACAACCTCGGGCACAGAGCGATCCTCGCGATTCATCGCCTCAAGAATCTCGTGCGTGGACATCTGATCGAGGTTGGTCGTGCGGGGGTTACGCGCCTCGGTGGCGAGACCCTGAAGTTCTTCAAAAACAGATTTTGACATTTTGTTTCCTAAGTCAAGATCTATAATCACTAGGCAATACGCTCCTGCGTATGGCATTTCCTCACACGGCTCCGGCAGCACCTCCAACGCGCGGGAGCGTGTTGGCTAGTGCGTGCATTTGGATAGGAGCGGGTTGGTTAGTGCGTTTGGGGAACAAGGATAATCAGCCGTGCGCCATCGGAAAGCTCGCGCTCGCCTTCAAGCCGAACCCTGAGCCGATCGAGATCGCCTTCCTTTCGCCATTCCTGACCTTTCCAGAAAATCCAGCGTCCCCCGGGAGCCAGAAACCGCCTCGTCCACGGGATCAGGTCGGGAAGATCGGCCACGGCGCGGGCGGTCACGACATTATAGCGGCCGTCATTCTCCGGGTGAAGCTCCTCAACCCGATCCGTAAATACCCGCAAATTCAGCCACGATGTTTCACGTGAAACATCCCGTAAGAAGAAGGATTTTCTTTGGTTAGACTCGACGCAGGTGACGTCGAGCGCGGGCCGGGCCAGGGCAATGGGGATCGCCGGAAAGCCTCCGCCCGAACCCACATCCAGCATTGTCCCCGTCTCGGGGAGCAGGTCGAGCGGTTCGAGGCTGGGCAGCAGGTGCCGCTCAATCAGCCGCTCGCGATCTGACCGGGAAACCAGTGCCGTCGGGGAGCTCTTCACCCTTTCAAGAAAGCGTGCGAGCTTCTCCCGGCGCGGATCGTCCGCGGGCCAGTTCAGAAAAGAGAGTTTATCCAGAATGTTGTCCACTCGTTATCCACACAAAGGGAGTGTTTCACGTGAAACATTAGTCGCGCATGTCCATGCGGCGCTACGGTTTAGAGAACTGTCCCGACTTCTTCAGGTGAATCAGTAGCGCGGAACAGTCCGCCGGGCTGACCCCGTCAATCCGCCCCGCCTGACCGAGCGTTTGCGGCCGGAAGCGGTTCAGTTTCTCACGCCCTTCAAACGAAATCGAGTGCACCGCTTTATAGTCCAGATCCGCCGGAAGTTTCAGTTCTTCAAGCGCCTGCACCCGCTCGGCGCGCAGCTTCTCGCGTTCGATGTAGCCGGCGTACTTGATGTCCATTTCCACAGACGCGAGCAAGTCTTCATCGTAGACAATATCTCGCAGGGCGGAAAGTTCGGGGCGCGCTTCCACCAAGTCGCCGAGCCGCACTTCCGGCCGCTTGAGGATCGCGGCGAAGCGCATTCCTTTGAGACCCGGATCGGCCAGCACTCCACTATCGGAGAGTTCTTCCAGCCGCGCTTCGGATAGATACCCTTCGATGTCCGCGAGGAGCTGCTTTTTCTGCTCGTAGAGTTCAAACTGGCGATCCGAGACAAGTCCCAGCTTCCTTCCAATCTCGGTCAGGCGCAGAACGGCGTTGTCCTGTCGGAGAATTAGCCGGTGTTCGGCCCGCGAGGTGAACATCCGGTACGGCTCAACGGGCGTTTTACGGATCAGATCATCAATTAAAACACCGATATATGCCTGATCGCGGCGGAGAATGAAGGCCGGTTCGCCACGCAGCTTCAATACAGCGTTAACGGCGGCCATGATCCCTTGCGCGGCCGCTTCCTCGTAGCCGGTAGTGCCGTTGATCTGCCCGGCGAAGTACAGCCCTTCGATCGGCTTAGTTTCGAGGGTGTAGTGAATCTGATGGGGCGGGAAGAAGTCGTACTCGACGGCGTAACCGGGTCGCATCATCTCCACGTTTTCCAGTCCGAAAATCGTTTTAAGTGCTTGATATTGAATATCTTCCGGAAGGCTTGACGAGAAACCATTAATGTAGACTTCGTGCGTGTTCCAGCCTTCCGGTTCGAGGAAGAGCTGGTGTCGCTCTTTATCGGCGAAGCGAACGATCTTGTCCTCGATGGAGGGACAGTAGCGCGGGCCGGTTCCCTGAATCCGTCCGGTGAAGAGCGGCGAGCGCGAAAGGCCGCTGCGCAGAACCTCGTGAGTCTTCGCATTTGTATAGGTCAGATGGCAGCTAAGCTGTTTATTATATTTTATTTGTGACAGTTTTGAGAAGGGGATGATCCGTCCGTCGCCGGGCTGCGGTTCGCACTTCGAGTAGTCAATACTCCTGCCGTCGAGTCGCGGTGGGGTTCCGGTCTTGAGCCGTCCGACCTCGAAACCGCGGCGGATGAGATTTTCGCTGAGCATAGTCGCGGGGCCTTCGCCGATCCGCCCGGCCGGCTGCGAGAATTCGCCGATGTGAATGAGTCCGTTCAGGAACGTGCCCGCGCACAGAATCGCCGCGCGGCACTCGAATTTTTGTCCCGTCACGCAGACGACTTCCGCGAGCCTTCCGCCGCGGGTGACGACGTCCACCACCATGTTCTGTTTGAGATCGAGGTTCGGCTGCTCTTCGAGAATTTTTCTCATCGAGCGCGCGTAGAGACCGCGATCGCACTGCGCGCGCGGCGACCACACCGCCGGACCCTTCGAGCGATTGAGCATGCGGAACTGCACAACCGCAAGATCGGTGACGCGTCCCATCTCGCCGCCGAGCGCGTCAATCTCCTTGACGAGTTGCCCCTTCGCCAGTCCGCCGACGGCCGGATTGCACGACATCTCGGCGATGGCGGGCAGGTTCATGGTGACGAGG
>JAQTRJ010000280.1 GCA_028711875.1 bacterium
TCGCGTGGAGCGGACGATCGAGAATTACGACGCGGAAAACGCGGCCACGCTGAGCGAGGAACGGCAGGAGAGCACGGGCGACGTAAACGAGAACGGAGCCGGCGGCGCGACGAACGAGCGCACGGTGACGAACTATCAAGTGCCGCGCACGGTGGAGAAATACGTTCCCGAAGTGGGCAATATCGAGCGGCTGTCGGCCTCGGTGCTGGTGGACGGGGTGTATGACGAAGCGACGGGCGAAGACGGGACGGTGACGCGCACCTACCGAGAGCGCACGCCGCAGGAGCTCGAAAAATTCCGGACGCTGGTGGCGGCGGCGATCGGCTTCGACCGGACGCGGAGCGATGAGTTGACGGTTATTTCGTTTCCGTTCGCGCAGGACGAGGAGCCGCAAACGACCTCTCCGAACGCGCTGCCGTGGATGAAGATCATCGAGAAAGCGCTCTTGGGACTCGCCCTGGTGGGGTTGTTTCTCTTGGCGCGGACGCTGATGATGCGGCTGCTGAAGGGGGTTCCCGCGCTGCCGGCGGCGGCAACGACGGGTGCACTGCCCGAGGGAGCCGCGCACTACACGCTGACGAGTGGGAGTATGCCGCGCACGCC
This sequence comes from bacterium, assembly GCA_028711875.1. Taxonomy (GTDB): domain Bacteria; phylum Electryoneota; class RPQS01; order RPQS01; family RPQS01; genus JAHJDG01. Next base: position 604 of record JAQTRJ010000280.1, read on the forward strand.
GGCGGAATTAGCGGCGCGTACGGAAGGAGAGGCGGCGGCGCTGCACGAAGGACCGCAGGTCACGCGCGAAGGCGGCGGGCCGCACGTGATTTTCAAGCAAACGCCGCAAACCATCGTGGTGGAAGAGGAAGCGCCGAGCATCGAGGTGCTTAAACATCAGGAGCTGCTCAAGCGCACGACCGATTATATGGTAGAGAAACCCGATCAGGCAACGCAAATTCTCAGAGGCTGGATATTAGATGAGTCCCCCGAGAAGCTCCCCCGGTAGGCGGCTGACGCCCGCGCAGAAAGCCGCCGTCCTGCTGATTTCGGTGGGCGCCGAGGCGTCGGCGGCGGTGTACCGGAACCTCCAGGACGAAGAGATCGAGGAGGTCACGCGCGAGCTGGTCAGCCTGCGCAACGTGGAATCCGCGACGGTTCACGAGGTGATCGAAGAGTTCTAGACCATGATGAAGGCTCAGGACTTCATCGCGGTGGGCGGCATGGGCTACGCTGAAGAGGTGCTCGAGAAATCGCTTGGGCACGACAAGGCGATTGAGATCCTGCGGCGCATCGAGCGGCTGATGAAGGTGCGGGGATTCAACATCCTCAAGAACGTGGACGCGCATCAGCTGTTGGCGTTCATTCAGAAGGAGCATCCGCAGACCATCGCGTTCGTGATGACGCAGCTCAGTCCCGATCAGAGCGCGGCGATTCTGGCGGATTTGCCGCCGGAGCTGCAGGCGGACGTGATCTACCGCTTTGCCAACATGGAGCGGGTCGCGCCGGAGACGATCACGTCGGTGGAGGCGGTGCTCGAATCGCGGATTGATTTCGCGCAGGGAGCGAGCAAACTCGGGGGCGTGAAGTCAGCGGCCGAAGTGCTGAATATGGTCGGGCAATCCACCGAACGTTCGATTCTCTCCAAGATCAACGAGCAGGCGCCTGAGCTGGCGACGGCGATCAAGAACCTGATGTTCGTATTCGAAGACATCGTCAATCTGGACGATCGTTCGATTCAGCGGGTGCTCAAGGAAGTGGACAACAAGGAGCTGGCGCTGGCGATGAAGCACGTCAGCCCTGAAGTGAAGCAGCGGGTGATTTCAAATCTTTCGCAGCGCGCGGCGCAGATGATCGAGGAAGAAATCGAATATATGGGGCCGGTGCGGCTGCGCGACGTGGAAGAGGCGCAGCAGCGGGTGGTGGACGTGATCCGCAACCTCGAAGAGGCCGGACAAGTGGTGATCGTAGGCGGGACCAAAGCGGAAGAAATGGTGGAGTAATCCTGCGGCATGGGATTTCAACGAGTCATATCGGCCGGAGACTCCGCGGCGTTCAAGCCCGCGGAATTTCCGGTTTTCGAGCGGCGTCCGGTGAATTATTTTCGCGATCAGTTCGCGGACGAGGAGCCGGGCGGAGCAACGCCGGAAACCAGCAAGGATACCGAAGAGCAGATCGCGCGGGCGGTGGCGGCCGAGGGCGAACGCCTCGCGCGCGAGCATCAGGCTCAGGCGCTCGCGAAATTCGCGGAGGGATGCGAACAGGGACGTCGGGAAGCCGCCGCCGAATTGACGCGGGGACTGGAATTGCTCGCGCAATACGCGGCGATCTTGCAGGCGGAAAAAAGCGAAGTGGCGGCGCGCGCCGAACAGCAGAGTCTCGATCTGGCGTTTGCGCTGGCGCGAAAAATCGTGAGCGAGGAATTGGCGACGCGGCCGGAAGCGTATCAGGCGGTCGTTCGTCAAGCGCTGCTGCAGGTGGTGGGCTGCGAGCGGGTCGCGCTGCGCGTTCACCCGGACGATTGGAATTATCTGAATACGATCCAGGCCGATTTAGAAAGCCGATTCCAGGGCGGAGCCGAGCTTTCGATTCGTCCCGATGAAAACGTGGAACGCGGCGGGTGCCTGATCGAAACGGAGCAGGGCACGCTCGACGCGCAGATCGGCAGTCAACTCGCGACGCTGCGCAGTGGACTGGCCGAGTCATCGGAGAGTCGTTCATGAGCGCGGTGCCGCTGATGGAACGCTCGACGGATCGGCTGCGCCGCGTCTCGCCGTACCGCACGCTGGGTCACGTGCAACGCGTGCGCGGCTTGATTATCGAATCGCAAGGCCCGCGCGCGACGGTGGGCGACGTCTGTACGATCGGCACGGGACGTGAGCGGAAGCTGGCCGAGGTGGTGGGATTTCACGGCTCGACGACGTTGCTCATGACGCTGGAAGAGGTGGGGGGACTGCGGCCGGGAATGGAGGTGGAGAGCCTCGGGCGTCCGCTCGATATCGGGCTGTCACAGGGGATGCTGGGGCGGGTGTTTAACGCGCTGGGCGAGCCGATGGACGGCGGCGGGGCGATTACGGCGACGGAACGTCGTCCTCTGCACGCGACGCCTCCGCATCCGCTGCAGCGGCGGAGAGTCCAGCGGCCGCTGTCGGTGGGGATTCGTTCCATTGACGGACTGCTGACGCTCGGAGAAGGACAGCGCGTGGGAATTTTTGCGGGGAGCGGAGTGGGCAAGAGCGTGCTGCTCGGGATGATGGCGCAGTTCACCGAAGCGGACGTGGTGGTGATCGGACTGATCGGCGAGCGCGGACGTGAAGTGCGCGATTTCATTGAAAAATATCTCGGACCGGAGGGACTGCGCAAGTCGGTGTTGATTATCGAAACGTCGGATCGCTGGCCGCTGCTGCGGATCAAGGGGGCGATGGCGGCGACGACGGTGGCCGAATATTTTCGCGATCAGGGATTGCGGGTGCTGCTCCTGATGGACAGCGTGACGCGGGTGTGTCACGCGCTGCGCGAAGTGGGGTTGTCGCTGGGCGAACCGCCGGCGACGCGCTGGTATCCGCCGTCGGTGTTCGCGACGCTGCCGCGGCTGCTCGAACGCTCGGGCAACGATGCGCACGGGATCATCACGGGCTTTTACACCGTACTGGTTGAATGGGACGATCACACGGAGCAGGTGGCGGATATGGTTCTCATCATTCTCGACGGGCACATCGTGCTGTCGCGCA
>JAQTRJ010000281.1 GCA_028711875.1 bacterium
GGACAGAACGAGTTTCTGGAGATTCCCGGTGTGGGCGGCCGCGAGCCGCGCGAAATGAGTCGGGCCATGCTGGTTTCGATCATCGCTCCGCGTGTCGAGGAAGTCCTGACACTCGCGCGGGAAGAATTGGTGCGGTCACGAACCATCGAGCACCTCGGAGCGGGTCTGGTTCTCACCGGCGGCGGCGCGGCTATGCCAGGCATGGCCGAGATCGCCGAAGAAATTTTCGCCTTGCCGGTGCGCATCGGTGCACCGCGCGATTCCTTTTCCGAGGATTCTCCGGCTCTCGGACCGAAATATTCCACCGCGGTGGGACTGGTTCGCTACGCCGGAAAGGAGCACAACCGTCCCGTTTCGTTCGACGGTCAACGCGGGTGGGCGGGTCGAACGACCAGCCGGGTTAGAGATTGGCTGCAAGGAGTATTCTAAAATAGAACAGGAGACCCCCATGGATTCGATGAGATTTCATTTTGCCGACGACATCCTCGGCAGCGCGAAAATGAAGGTGATTGGTGTCGGCGGCGCAGGAGGCAACGCGCTCAATTGCATGATCGAAGCCGGATTGACGTCGGTGGATTTCATTGCCGTGAATACCGACGCTCAGGCACTGCAGAACAACGGAGCCATGCGAAAGATCCAGATCGGTCGCGATACAACGCGCGGTCTGGGCGCGGGAGCGAATCCCGAAGTCGGACGACAGGCGGTCAACGAGAACCGCGACGACATCCGCAGTGCCATTGACGGGGCGGACATGGTCTTCGTCACCGCCGGAATGGGCGGGGGCACCGGAACCGGCGCAGCGCCGATCGTGGCGCAGGTGGCGAAAGAGGCTGGAGCGCTGACGGTGGGCATCGTTACCAAGCCATTCGCGTTCGAGGGACGCAAGCGCATGGCCGCCGCCGAACACGGGCTGGCCGAGATGAAAGAACACGTGGATACGCTCATCGTCATCCCGAACCAACGGCTGATTTCCCTGGTGGAACGCGAAACCCGTCTGCTCGATGCGTTTAAGCTGGCGGACAATGTTCTGCTGCAGGCGACGCGCGGCATCTCCGATCTGATCGCGATTCCCGGAATCGTTAACGTAGATTTCGCCGACGTGCGCACGGTCATGGCCCAGCGCGGTGACGCGCTCATGGGTGTCGGCATCGCACGCGGCGAGCATCGCGCAGTGGAAGCGGCCCAACAGGCGATCTCCTCGCCCCTGCTTGAGGAAGTCGCGATCCGCGGCGCGCACGCGATTCTCATTAATATCACCGGCGGCGACGATCTTACCCTCCACGACGTCTCGGAAGCGACTTCCGCGATCTACGAAGCGGCCGGCGACGAAGCGGAGGTGATCTTCGGCGCGGTCACCGACCCGGACATCCATGAGGAATTGCGAGTAACGGTCATCGCCACCGGCTTCAATAGGCATGAACAGAAGATCCCCCTGCGCGCCAACGGCAACGGACGCTCGTTTGAGTCCGTTTCGATTCGTCCCGTGATGGTCGAGCATCGTGCGCCCGAAATGAAGATCGTGCGCACGGCGGAAGTCGCACGGTCAGCGGAGATGCCCGACATAACCATCAAACCCGTCATGCGCGAGCACAACGGAAAACTGGAACCGTTGGTCGTGGGCGACGATGCGTTCGAAGTCCCCACGTTTTTACGTCGGCAGATGGACTAAGCGGCCTTCTGCCAGTCGGCACACGAACCATTACACGAGGGACGGCAATGAACTGGAACCTTCTGAAGGCTTTGGTCGAGAGTCATGCGGTGTCGGGTCGCGAAGAGGGCGTACGGGGATTGATTCGCAAGGAATTTTCGGACGTCGGATGCACGGTGAGCGGCGACGCGATGGGCAATGTGATCGGCTATCGCAAGGGAAAAGGCAAGGCGAAAGTGATGCTGGCCGGACACATGGACGAAATTGGTTTCATCGTAACGCACGTGGATAGCGACGGATTCGTGCGGTTTCAGCCGTGCGGCGGATTTGATCCGCGCACGCTGATGAGTCAGCGCGTCTACGTGCATACGAATCGCGGAACGTTGCTTGGCGTCATGGGTGCCAAGCCGATTCACGTTCTCACCGAGGACGAAATCAAAAAACCGCTTAAGGTTACTGACTACTTCGTGGACTTGGGACTGCCCGGCAAAGAGGTCGGCAAGCGCGTCGAGATCGGCGACCCGATCACGATGGCACGCGGCATGGAGGAGATGGGCGACTGCCTGACCGCCAAATCTCTGGACAATCGCCTCGGAGTCTGGCTGATGATCGAAGCGCTACGCAAGCTGAAGTCGCACGAGGTGGACATCTACGCCGTCGCCACCACGCAGGAGGAGGTCGGCATTCGCGGCGCGTTGGCGGCGGCACGCGACGTTCATCCTGATGTGGGCATCGCTCTCGACGTGACCATCGCCTGCGATACGCCCGGCGCGGACGCCAAGGATCACATCACCAGGCTCGGTCTGGGAACCGCGATCAAGATTATGGATAGCGCGTCCATCTCCAATCCCAAGCTGGTTGGGGAGCTGCGAGCGCTTGCGCGTAAGCGGAAAATCAAATTCCAAATGGAGATTCTGCCGCGCGGCGGCACGGATGCGGGAGCCATGCGGCAGGTCACGGGGCACTGTGCGGTCGGTGCGATCTCCGTTCCGCTTCGCTACGTCCACTCCACCGTGGAAACCGTGCATAAGGATGACTTGAAAGCATCCGTGGATTTGCTGGCCGCCTATCTGCAGACGACCACCGGCAAAGGATATGAACTCGCAGCGGCGAGATAATTGCTCGCTTACATAGTAGAAAAGGCTCGGCGCCATTGTCGCCGAGCCTTTTTCTTTGGCGTGAACCCCGCTAACGAACGATGCGAGTTCCCTCGGTGGGATTATCCACGAAACCCGGCACACGTTCACGCACCAGAGCCAGCATGTCCGGGTCGGAGCGACCCGAATTCTCCAGCGAGATTTCCGTTGAGCGAAACGTTTTAATCCCATGGATCATGGGATAGTCCAGCACGAGTTCCTGCTTCCGCTCCGTCATGAACACCGTGACTTTCACCACGGGTTTATCAGGCGTAATCTGCCGGACTTCCGCGGCCGATCCCCGATACGGACCCTGATCCACGGTGAGTTTCTCGCCAATCTCGAACGGCGAAACCACACCGAACACCATGTCCATGCGTCCCAGCGTGCGGCCATCGCGCTGCGTGCGGACGATCCGCGTACCCCGGACCTTCCACGGCGCGTCAGCATTGTTCCGATAGCTTCGTCCTCCGACAATGAGATCAATCCCCGGAATCGCGCTCGCCAATGCCGAGTCCGCCGCATCGCCGCAGGTGGAGAGAATGACAATTACGTTTGTTTTTCCGACCAACTCAGCGACCGCCCGCCGCGCCGCCACAATCGGTTCTTCAATGGTCACCTCCGAGGGCAGCTTCAGGCTGTCGGAGCGCATGACATCTTTCGTTCCGCACAAGCCGACAAATGCCACCCGCGCTTCCCGCACGCGGCGAATGATGTATGAATCGGCAATCGTTGCACCCTGATAGCGAATATTGGCGGAAACAA
>JAQTRJ010000016.1 GCA_028711875.1 bacterium
GTGGAAACCGATGCCAATGACATGAGAGGGATTCAGCACCGGATGATAGAGAAAGGCATAGTCAATGACCAGTTCCCGCCAGTGCAGGCCGAAACCGGCGGTGAAGCTGTTGGGATTCGTGTTGATTCCGAAACGCAAGTCAAGCGGTTTGACCACCATGGCGTTCACGCCGCCCTTGAACTGGGTCTCACCGCTGATGACGCGCTCCACGTCGAACGTCGTGCGCACGCCATAATAGGGGAAGTAGCTCACGCCCGCCGAAAGCATACGCGGCAAATCGCGCTTTGAACCTTCGCCCATCTGCGGGTGATTGGCGTTCTTAAACGATCCTCCGAGCCGGAACCGATCCCACAGCTGCGCGGTGGCGCCGATGTCCAAGCCGAAGGTGGAGGCGCTGCCGAGATCCATGGAAGGCTGATCGTCATAGCCTACCGATTGGCCGAGGTTCCATGAGATCAGCTTCGCCGTGTAGCCGAAGGCCAGCGACGTGTGGAGGTCGTGCTGAAGCAGAATGCCGTGCGACAGAAACACTTCGGTTTCGGAGGACATCGTATGGCCGCCTTCGCGCGTGCCGAGAGTCTGAATGCCCGCGGCAATCCCACCCGCCTTTCCCGGCAGTTGCGAAAAGCCGGCCGCGGACATGTGGGAAAGGAAATTCAGTCCCCAGGGCTGGTGGTACACGAAGCGGCCTTCGGTTCCTTCGCCATACGCCAGTCCGGCCGGATTCCAATAGGGCGCTTCCGCGCCTTCGGCCGCCGCCGTATAGGCTCCCCCCACCGCCAATGCCGCCGGAACCGGCGGATTGGGATTGGAGATCAGTTGCGCTGAGGCGAGAGGAACCATCGCCAACAGCAGGATGGAAACGATCACATATCTCACGATCGCCTCACGGGACAAGAGAAAATATCTGCGCATCAGAGTTTCGTTCCAATCACGACGGGTTTCACGATGGTGTCGCTGGTGCCGTCCTGCACGGATTCGAGATGCAGGATATAGGTTCCCAGCGGCAGGATATTGCGAAGTTCATCCCGGCCGTCCCACCACAGTTCGTTCGGTCCGCCGGCATTCTTGTCTAACAAGGTTGTGACAAGATGTCCGCGGAGATTGAAGACACGGAGCCGCACGGCGCCCAGCGTAGGTGAGCTGTAGACGATATGAAGCTTCTGGCCGAGATCGGGGGCAAAGGGGCGGTTGGGGACATCCAGACGGAGTTCGTCGGACGGCACGGGCTGATCGGGAAGAGTGAAGTCTTCCGCGTACCCACCCAGCATCTGAAAATCGCCGTCATAGGCGGACGTCACTCCGGCCACGCTGCACAACACGCCCACCAGATCGCCTTTGCGATAGGTCCGGTCGCCGAGCACGACGGTTGTCAATCCCATGTCGTCCCAGACGCGAATGGTTACGTTGCCGCTGCCGTCGTCAATCATGATGTTCGTTCCGCCGCCGACGTTTTCGTCCACCTGATAGATCGTGCCCGTAACCTGAACCCACGTTCCCGAACCATAGTTGCCCGACGACGACGTCACAATGAGACTTTGCTGAGTCGTGCGGTCGCCGGTAGCCAGACGAATCGGCTCGGGTAAGGGTTGATTCTCGCCTAAGACGAAGATGTCGGTATTCGGGGTGCCGTTGAAACTCTGGAGTTGAACCGCTCCGGCATAGCTGCTGGCAATTCCGGTAATCGTAATGAGATTGCCGCGCTGAATGCCGGGGAAGCTCGCCGCCGCGCCGGTCTGCGAAAGATAGAATCCGAGACCGCTGTTGTCCTGCAGATAGGCGGAAATTCGCCGCGATCCGCTGGTGGTTGTCACATCCTGTACGAAAGTGACGACGCCGCGCAGCGTCACACTGCGACCGTTATAGGCGTCGAAATCGCGGTAGATGTCGGCGATTTGAACGTATTCTTCCGGCTCATATCCGGCGAAACTGACTACGGCTCCCGTCAGAACGTTGCCGCTGACATCCTGGACATCTCCGACTGTGAGCTGGTAGGCATGGCCGGGAAGCAGCCGCTCGAGAGTCGTGAGCTGAATCGTGCGGCCGTCACGGTAGAGATAGGCGGTCAGCACGTGCAGCTCCAGCAGGTCGGTCTGATCCACCAGATGGTAGTTGGCAAGATCGGAGATTCCCACCGTATCCAGCCGTTCATTGAAGAGCACATTGAAAGCGGTGTCGCTGACGGCCGTCGCGCTGGTCAGTTGCGGAGCGCGGTGGTCAATGTAGCGAATATCGTCGTCGGAACGCGGGGCAAGTTCCCAGCCGTGCCCGCTGTAGTAGCTGACGCAGCCGGTGATCGAAGTAAAGGTGTCGCCGACCGCCGGAACGTACTCGAAAGAAATATCTTTCACCACATAGGCTGAGCCGGTTTCGTTCGCGATGCGAAAAGCGGGATATTGGGTCGGCCAGTCGGTGATGCTGGTTACCCAGCAGGTGCCGACCCGGATCAGGCAGCCTTCGTAGGCTTCGGAAGAATCGGCCAGCTCGCCCACGCGAACGTCAATCGGTTCCGGAACAACCGCCTGCTGCCCTAACAGAGTGACGACGTTTCCGCCGGTATATTCGGTGAGGCCGCTGTATTCCACCACTTGTCCGGTTACGCTGACGCAATCGCCCAGCGCCGGATCAATCGAACCGCCATAGACAAAGATTCCCGACCACCTGCCGCCTTCCGGGGCCAGGCTGACGGGATCGCTCATATAGAAATCGCTGCCATTGCCGAATGCCGCGCCCGTGACAATTCCCGTGACGGTCACGAGCGAATCGGCGAAGGGGGAATTGCCGCCGGTAGGATTCCCGGTGTATTGAATATCGTAGATGGCACGAATGGAAGAGAGAATCAAATAGGCGTGGGTGCTCGCTGGAGCAGCGGCGGGGCTGGTGGCGGAGGCGCCCTCTGTATCCTCGGCCCAGAGATAGTAGTAGCAGGTCGTGCGCGCGGGTCCGGCGGGAATGACGCCGCCCCAGCGACCGTCCCCAGCGGCTCCATCGTGGTGCTGGCCATCATCATACATCGGGCGCGCGGTGAAGTCTCCCTCCAATCCGAAACGATAGTAGAGGACGGCGCTTCCGACACCCTCATCATCGGTAAGAACCACCGTGACGGTATCGGACTGCAATTCGTTCGGCCGCTCGGGCGTGTTGGCGATCTCGGAGAAAAGAGGCGGGCGATTGCCGACAAAACCGAAATCACCGTCTCCGCGCGGATTCAGCGTGTAGACGCTGCCCGAGGCGGTGACGATGCCGCGCAGGTAGCGTAAAACTTCTCCCACCAGCGGTTCGTGGGCATACGTCCAGCCGCTTCCCACGGTGAGCGGGCCGCTGCCGTCATCGACGGTGAACTGTCCGGATCCCACGCTGACCACGGTGGCATCGGTCAGTTCGATCAGGACACCCTCGGCCGACTCGCCGACTTCGCCGGAGGCGATCAAATGGGGAGCCGCGGGCGCGACCGGCGTGCCTGTGGAAAATGCACCGGTAACGCTGATCCGCAACCGAGTCTCCGAACTTGTCTCCCGGACTTCGGCTTCGAACCGAATCGAATCTCCAATGGATAAGCCACGGTCCTGTGCATCATTGACCTGAATCCCGTGCCAAAGCCCGCCCTCGGGATCGGAAATGAAGTAGTAGGTTGGCAATCGGTAAGCCACAGCCGTGACGACTCCCCCGGTAGTCACCGTTTGACCGACCAAAGGAGAATTGCCGGAGGCGTCCTCGGTGAACTGGATGTCGCGGATTGAGACGTCTTGCGCAAAAACGCAAGATGCTGATAATATGATAGATAGCCAAAAAATGATGCGGTGTATCATGAGCATCGAAAGGATGGACAGCGGGTTTTTTCCGTCATGTGATTTCAGGGATATCATTATAGCTATTCCCATCGTGAAATACAAGTAATTCCATTCCCTTTTCGAGATATCCTCCCGGCGCAGCTCGTTGAATTTCTGAATGAGTTTGGCTACCTTGTTTCATGCGCGTGAGTTGCAGGTTAGTCCTGTCTTTCCAGCGGCTGATAATGACGGCATGGGCGATCATGGCGCTGGTGACGTTGCAGCCCTGTACGTCGCAGCCGCTGTCCGATGATTCCACGCGGTTCGCCGGCTATTGGGAACTTGTGGAGGCGGGCGACACGACGGGAGCCGGAGAATACCTGCTGAGTCTGACCGACGCCCGCCAGGGGCGCACGTCTCCCCTGGCGGGTTTTCTGCTGGGATGGCTGGCCTATCAGCGCGAGGACTATGCGGGGGTGGAGGTTCAACTTGGGCTGGGTGTCCCGCCCGAGCTTACCGATCATGCGCTATTTTTACGGGCCGATGCCCTCGAGCGGCTCGGTCAGGCCGAGCGGGCCGCTTCGCTGTGGGAGGAGCTTGCGCGGGATACCTCATCGGTGTATATGCCCGAGGCGCTGTTTCGGCTGGCGGAATGGGCGCGGGCGACCGGGAATACGAGTGAGTTTCTTGATTGGGCGGCCAAGCATAGAAATCGCTCAACGAACACGGAGAATCGCCAGCAATTGGACTTGATGGCGGCGGAGATTCTGGCGTCGCAGAATCGGCACGCTGAATCCGTGGATATCCTCTATAACGCTGTGCTGGCGGGACCGGCCACGGAGGCTGCCGAGAAGATTCGCCAACGAATCCATGAATACCCAAAGCGTTTTCACGTCACTCCGCGTCGTTTGACCGCGGAGGAAATTCATAGGGAACTCGACGCCTTGGAAAGCACCCGCTCGTTCCAGAGCGGCCTGCATCGCGTTCACGAATGGATGCAGAGTCCTCAGGGCGGCGATCTCAGCGAGCGGCTGACGTATTTTCAAGCGCGGTTTGAGAACGGATTGGGACGACACCGGAAAGCCGTGGAAAGCTTCCGGAACTATCTCCGGAGATTTCCCGACGGGCCGTTCCGCGGCCGGGCGTTGTACTATCTCGGGCGCTCTGCTTATTTTACCGATCAGGATTCCATCGCCATCGGCGCGCTTGCTGAAGCGGCCGATGGCACGGACGATTTAATTCTGGCGCAGCAGGCGCTGGAGCTGCTCGGACTTCTGTATCTGGAACGGGGACGACCTGGGGAGGCCGAAGCGGTGTTTCGTCGCTGGGAGACGCTTAGCCGCGGTTCGGACAGTGAGCTTGATTGCCTGTGGCGGCTGGGATGGGCGCAGTGGGAGGGCGCGTCGTTCGAGGGTGCGGCGGAAACTTGGCGGCGGTTGTTCGAACAGGATTCCATGTCCGCCTACGCGCCGATTGCTCTCTATTGGCAGAGTCGCGCCAGCCAGAGGATGGGACGCGCCGAACAGGCCGAGGAACGGCGTCAATCGCTGCGTTTCCGTTTCCCCTATTCCTATTACACCGTGACGGAATTCGGTACGGCAGGCGACATCGCAGCGCAGGAAGTGCCGCTGACAGCCCCCACGCTCGACGCATTGTGGCTCGCGGGCGGCCAGCACGCCAAACGCTTCTGTCTGCTGGCCGCCATGCGGCTGCCGCGGCTCGCTCTCGAAGAGTGGCCGGCGATGAGGCGAGAGGTGTCGTCGGCGGATGGGCTGGCCTGGTGGGAGGCGCAGCTGCATATCTGGAACGGAAACCGCCGCGCGGCGATGCGCGTCATCCGACGGGACCTGGCCGTCTATATCGCGACGGCAGGCCAGCGGCCGAGCGGATTCTATTCTACGCTCTATCCGCTCGATTTCGATCCCAAGATCATTCAGCAGGCGGCGCAATACGACATAGATCCCTATTTTCTCTTCGCGCTGATCTGTCAGGAAAGTCACTTCGATCCGAGTGCAATCAGTCCGGCGGGGGCGATTGGCCTGATGCAATTGATGCCCGAGACGGCCCGGATCGAAGCCCGCGAGCAGGGGATTTCCTATTCGGCGCAGCTTCTTGCGGATCCCGACTACAATCTGAAACTCGGGATCGCCCACGTGGCCAGGCTCTGGCAGCTCTATTCCGGAGACCCCGTATTAACGCTGGCCGCCTACAACGCCGGAAAGAACAAAGCGAACGAATGGCAGGCGAAATTCCCGGCGCGGGACCGCGACGAATTCATTGAACTCATTCCCTACCGCGAGACGCGCATGTTCATCAAACGCATTCTCGAGCATCGCGCGGCCTACCGGAGACTGTATCCCGACGTCGGATCATCGCTGATCGCCACACCGACGCCATCCAAAACCACCGAGTAACATGGCGTACACCAAGGACGAACTGACGAAACTCACGCATCTGGTTCGCTGCGCGGGTTGAGCCGGCAAGATGGATCCAGCGGAGCTGGATCGCATTCTCAGCGGATTGCCCGCCGTCAGCGACCCAAACGTGCTGGTCGGATACTCGGGACGCGACGACGCGACGGTGTACCGTTTGCCCTCGGGCGAGCAGATCGTGCAAACGGTGGACTTCTTCACGCCCGTGGTGGACGATCCTTACGACTACGGTTCGATCGCGGCGGCTAACTCGCTTAGCGATGTGTACGCGATGAACGCGCGGCCGCTGTTTGCCCTGAATATCTGCTGCTTTCCGCGCAAACATTCCTTCGAACTCTGGCGGGAAGTGTTGCGCGGCGGCGGCGACAAAGCCGCCGAAGCCGGGATCGCGATTGTCGGTGGACACACCGTGGATGACAGTGAACCGAAATATGGCCTGGTCGTGACCGGACTGGTTGATCCCGGCGCGATTTGGGTCAACGAGGGAGCCAAACCGGGCGATGCGCTGTTGCTCACCAAACCGATCGGTACCGGACTGATCACCACCGCGCTGAAAAACGAACTCGTTTCCGCCGCGGAGGTCGCGGAGGCAATCGGGGCGATGAAGACGCTCAACCGCACCGCCGCGGACGTGCTGCGCGGCTTCGATGTTCATGCCTGCACAGACATCACGGGCAACGGCCTGATCGGACACGCCTCGGAAATGATGGAGGCGTCGAGAGTCGGGCTGGAGCTCCATGCCGCGGACATTCCCTTGTTCTCGCTGGCGCGCGATCTGGCGGAGGGCGGCAAGTTTCCCGGCGGGACGTTCGCCAACCGAGGCTATTACGAGCGGCTCGTGGACTTGGATTCGTCTGTGCCCGAGAGTCTGAGCTGGCTGCTCTTCGATGCCCAAACGTCGGGCGGTCTGCTCGCGGCGGTGGCTGGCTCGCAGGCAGAAACCGCGCTGGCTGAACTACGGCGCGCGGGCGTAACGGCGGCGGCGCTGATCGGCTGGGTTGTGGCCGACGAGCGGATGCGGATTGTCAAGTAAGCTGAGGCGATTGCACGAAACGTGAACGCCATTTCCAAGAAGCTTCGCGACGAGGAGTACGCGTGACACCCATTCGGTTGGCTGTGGTGGGAGCGACGGGATTGGTCGGGAGAACGACGCTCGATATTCTTGAAGAGTGGAATGTCCCTCTCGAATCTCTGCGACTCTTCGCGTCGGAGGAGTCCCGCGGAAAAAGCGTGCCGTTTCGCGGACGCAAGATCGCTGTCGAAAGGCTGGAACGCGTTCCCGACGGCGTGAATGCCGCGATTCTGGCGACTTCGCGGGCGATTTCGCGGCGCTGGGTGCCCGCGTTTCGCGAGTGCGGCGTCACAGTGATTGACCACTCGTCGGAATTCCGAATGCACGCGGACGTTCCGCTGGTGATTCCGGAAGTGAACGGACACACGCTGCGGGATCACCGAGGAGCCGTCGCCAATCCGAATTGTTCAGCCAGCATTGTGGTCATTCCGCTGGCGGCGCTGGCTCGCATCGCGGAGATGAAAACCGCTGTGGTGGATACCTATCAATCAGTATCGGGATCAGGACAGGACGCGCTCGCTGAATTCGAGAATGAGCTGGCCGATGCGTCGTACTCACCGCGCGTCTTTCCGCGCGTCATCGCTCACAACGTCTTTCCGCAGATCGGAGTCTTCAACGACGTCGGTCCATGTGATGAAGAGCAGAAAGTCGTGCAGGAATTGCAAAAAATGCTCGAGCTGCCGCAGCTTCATATACTGACGACGACGGTGCGGGTGCCGGTGCGGATTGGTCATTCGGCGGCGCTCAGTGTGGAATTGGCGCGCGACGTGCGGATTGATGAAGCGGAAGCGGCGCTGTCCGCCATGCCGGGGATGGTCTACGAACGGACGACCTATCGCACGCCGCGGGAAATTGCCGGGCGGCAGGAAGTGTTCGTAAGCCGTTTGCGAAAAAGTCCGCACGATCCACACTGGCTGCAGTTTTGGGTGACAGGGGACAACCTTCGGAAAGGCGCTGCCTCAAATGCCGTGCAGATTCTCATGGAATTGTTCGGAGTGATGATGCCGTGATCCGTTCTTGGATCATCTTTACGGCTGGCGTGGTCTGTCTGCTGTTGGGCGGGAGCCTTCTGCGGGCGCAGCCGCTCGATTGGTTTCAGGACGTTACCGTTTTCGGTACGACGGGAAACGAGGGCGCTCCGGCGATCGCTATCATTCCAACCACAGGCGTGATTCGCGCATGGTGCGTATGTGATGAATCGAACATCATCGGCAAACTATCGCTGAACGGCGGTTCGACGTGGAGTGAAGCGGCATGCCGGGACACGTCGGCTCCCGTCCGGGCAACGGCTTGCTCCGACGGGCAATTTGCCTACGTTCTGGAGTGGAATCCCGCACGCGGCGCGCGGAATCTCTGGCGCTTCCCGTCCGGCGATAATTCCTGGAATTCCGCAAGACAAATCACGATTGCGCCGGATCGAGTCCATCCGGTTTACGCGGCATGCGCGGCGACGGATTTCGAATTCCAGCCGGTGGATCCCTATCTTAACGTCTGTTGGGTGGACAGCGGGGTTCTGGCGGGCTACGTGCAGGGCTGGTTCGCGCAGTCCCGTGATCGGGGACTGACCATGAATGGCGAAAGCATGATTTTCGAAGGCCGTGTTTCCCCTGAAGCGCAAGCGTGCGTCAGCATGGCGACAGCCTGGAATGAAGACCGCGAGACGATGTTCATCGCCACGTCGCTGGATCGGCCGGGTTCCATTCCCCATCAGATTCGGCTGTTCGCAAGCGAGAATGAAGGTGGTTCATGGAACGAGAGCGAGTTCGTGGATGCCACGACCTTCGATCAAACCGAGCCGTCGCTGGCCGCATATGAACAGTTTCTGCTGATCGTCTACACGCGCCGTGTCATCGTCGGGCAGCAGAGCGACATCTTCTACACCTATTCCGTGGATGCCGGTTCGACGTTTGCCGTGCCACGCGCGCTGGCATCCGACGTTTCGGCAGAGCACTCTCCCCGTGCCGTGGTGTCGGGCACGATGGGAATGTTTTCAGTTTTCTATGTGACGGAGACGGATTCAGGAGGTGCAACGGTTTGTGTTCGGGAGGGACTTCTTTCAACGCCGCACGAGCTTGCACAAGCCGTGATGATAAGCGGAGCGGGTGAAGCGGAAGAGACGGGTGATCTTGCCGTGGTGTCAGGGCCGCAGGGTGCGGCTGCGTTGTGGACGCGGCGGTTTCCGCTGGGAGATACGGACGTGTGTTTCGACGCGGCGTGGCGCACGTCGTCGTCGGCCGTTCGCCCCGTTCCGTCGGCGGCGGGCATCACTGGCTGCTACCCGAATCCCTTCAACGGGTGCACCGTGCTGCGGGTGGTTCTAACGCGCGCTCAAAACGTGGACATCGAGATTACGGACATACTGGGGCGGAGCGTGAAACGGTTTTCGGCGGGACTCTTTCCGGCGGGAGACCATGCGATCCGAGTGGATCTTGCGGGAGCAGCCTCCGGACTCTACTTTGCGGGCGAGTCGGATTCGCCGCATCCGCCGCAGCGCTTGATTCTGATGCGATAGACGACGCACGCGATATCATCGGATCAACAAAGACGGCTCCGCTTGCGGAGCCGTTTGATTTTTAGAGTGGATTGCGGCGCTACGACGCGGGAAGCTCGCGGCGGCCAACGCGCCCCAGCAGCATTTCGGCGATCAACAATCCCAGCGCGACGAAGAGACAGAGCTTCCAGAGTTCCCGTCCATAACGCCCTTCAAGGACCGCGGCCTGAACCGTGGTTTGTCGCCCCAATTCCGTGATGTGTCCGCCGAGCAGATTCCGGTAGAGAGTCTCGGGAGCGGCGTTCAATTCCGTTTCCCGAGCCGGCACATTCACAGCCAGTGCGGCCAGACGGCGGCTGCCTTGCCACAACTCGGTCGCTCCGGGAGTTTCGAGATCGGGAAGCCGAATTACGAAGCCCGATCCTGCCGTCTCGACGGTCGGGATCAGGTTTTCGATACCGCGAACCTCGAATCGCTCTTCGCCGGGGACTCCCGGAAACAGCAGTTGTGCCGGTACGCCCGCTTCCAGCTGATAGGATTCTCCCGACGTGCCGATTCCCGATAGATAGGCGGCGCTACTCACGACAAGCGGGGAAAAGATGCCGCTGCGGAATAACGTGGACCACTCGGGATCAGGCGATCCGGTCATGAAGAGCGCGCGCCCGCGGCCCACGTAGGATTCCATCAGGAAAGGATTTCCGATCGAAGTGGAAATAATCTCCACTGCCGATTCCGCGCCGGTCGTGACCACCAATCGCGTGATCTCGGGCGAAACGTCCGCGGGCGGCCGTTCGAACAGGCCCTCGAAAAGCGGATGCTGTAAATCCACTCGACTCCATCGGGCGGGAGCGGTTCCCGACCACGTGTCCGTCGGCACGGGCAGACCGAGATCGGAGAGCCACGTTGCGTAGCTGCGCAAGTCCGACTGCGGCCCCGGAGTGATGAACACGCCCTTGCCGCTCTCGACGAAGCGGCGCAACCGCGCTCCGTCCGTCGCATTCAACTCTGCCGCGTCCACCAGAAACATGGCGTCGAACGCCGACCAATCCGCGGCGGTCAACTCCATCTCGGACATGACGCTCGTGAGCACAAACGCGCCCGGATCGCCGGAGGGATTGAGAGCCAATGCGGTCAGAGATCGCGCCGGACCGTCTTTGCCGGCCACGGCCACGCGAAGCTGCAACGGAACGCGGAGCACAAAATTGCGCTGGTCATCGGCGGCGAAGTCGTCGGCTTCTTCGACACGAACATAGCCGACCTGATCGCCCGGAGAGTCGGGGGTGAATCGCAGGCGATCGGTGGCGGACGCGCCGGGCGCCAGCGTCAGACGCGTTTGCGCCATCCGCCGCCCGCCCAGATAGATGCTGACGATGCGATCCTCAGCGCGCTGCGCTCCGGTATTGCTTGCGGTGAAGGACACCTCAACGGACCGGCCGGGTGCGATGATGCGCGAGGTGACGACGGCATCGGTGATCCCGATGTTGCGGACGGGAGTTTCGTCTGCGGAAAGCAGGAAAAGCCGAACGTCGGGCGGGAGCAGCGGTTCTTCGGGAAGCTGCGGCGGCCATGCGCTGCGGCTGAAATCGGAAAGGACGTAGACTTCTTTGTGAAGATTCTGAGATTGGCCGAGAATCCGGCGGGCTTCCCGCAACGCCTGAATCAGGTCGCCGCGCAGGTAACCGGGTTGCGCGTTCACTACGGTTTCGCGCAGCAAACGAATCTGAGAGGTCGGAGTCGGCGAGAAGCATTGTGGAGGATCATCCGCCCAAATAAGCATGGCTTCGTCGCCGTCGCGAAGAAGACTCAGGATTTCCTGCGCCTGTGTCTGCAACCGGCGGAGGCGGGAGCCGTCGGGAGTTTCGGTCTGCATCGAAGCGGAGCGGTCGAGAATGAGAACGGCGGTCGTTCGCGCGTCGCTTCCGGGCAGCAGTCCCGCAGACGATTTGAGTACCGGTCGGGCCAATGCGAAAACCAGAAACAAAACGGCCAGCGTCCGCAGAATAAGCAGCAGAATCTGCCGCACGCGCACCTGCCGCATTTTTCGCCGCTGGAGCTCGTGCAGGAACCGCAGCGTCGGAAAATCCACTCTCTTGAAGCGCTGGCGATTCAGCAGATGAATAAGAACCGGCAGCAATCCGAGCGTCAGCGCCGCGAGGATTGCGCCGTTCAGAAACGTCATGCCGATGTCTCCGATCCGGTCCAGCGATTCTCGATCATTTCGACGAGTAAATGCCCGCAGAAGAGGTGAGCTTCCTGCACGTGCTGCGGGGATGGCGATGGAATATGCACCGCCAGATCAAGCAGGGGATCGAGTTCAGACGTCGCCCGACCGAGCAGACCGATGGTTCGCCCCTGGCGTGCGCGCGCAGACCGGGCGGCTTCAATCAGATTGGCGGACTTTCCCGACGTGGAGAGCAGGAACAGCACGTCGCCTTCCTTCATCAGCGCATCCACCTGCCGCGCAAACACGAGATCAAAACCAAAGTCATTTGAGCAGGCCGTAAGCAGACTCGTATCGGTGGTCAGAGCCAGCGCCGGCAGCGCTCCCCGATCGCGATCGGAGGTCAGGCGGACGACGAACTCAGTCGCCAGGTGCTGGCATTCGGCCGCCGAGCCGCCATTGCCGCAAAACAGCAGCTTGCCGCCCCGGCGCAGAGCATTGGAGCAAAGGTTCGCGGCGTCGGACAGTTGCTTCTGAATCACTGGCAGTCGTTCCATGAGTTCGCGGGATTCCGCGCAGGCCGCTTCGAACATCCGACGATCGGATTCGCTCATACGGTCGCTCCCCGAGCGGCTTTTTTCTCGGCTCGACTTTCGATGTATTCGTAAACCGCCGGCACAAAGAACAAGGTCAGGACGGTGCTTGAGATCAGCGCTCCGATGGATGCGATGGCCATCGGCGCGCGCCACTCGGCGCCGGAGCCGATTCCGAATGCCAGCGGGGCCATGCCCAGAATCGTCGCCAGATTGGTCATCAGAATCGGACGGAAACGTCCGGGAGCCGCGATCAGCGTCGCTTCGCGAGCGCTCTTCCCCTGTTCGCGAAAAACATGGGCGTAATCAAGGATCAGAATTGCGTTGTTGACCACGATCCCAACCAGCATGACCATGCCCATGAGCACCATCATCGAGACCGCCGTATCGGTGAGAACCAGTATCAGCGCGACGCCGATCAGCCCCAGGGGCAGCGTCAGCATGATGATGAGCGGGCGAATATAGCTGTTCAGCATGGCGCACAGGAGCATGTACGTCAGAATGGACGCGAGGAGCATCGCCTGATAAATGTAGCCGAACTCGCGTCCCATGAATTCGGCTTCGCCGCCGAATATCACGGACACCTCGGCAGGAATGGCCAGACTGTCCAGACGCGGCTGAATGTACTTCTGTGCGTCGGAGATCGTCCCGCTGGTCAGATTGGCGGACACGGTGACGAGACGTTCCTTGTTTTTCCGGTCAATGGTGGTCGGTCCGGCGGCTTCGGAAATGGACGCGACCGATGTGAGCGGAATCCACGAGTTATTGCTGCGCACTTCCAAAGACCGAACCTGCTCCAGCTTCGAACGATCGCTCTCGGCCAGGCGAACGCGGACGTCGTACTCCTTGCCGGATTCGCGGTACGTCGTGGCTATCGTGCCCTCGAACAGCGCGCGCAGCGTGGTGGCGATTCCGGAGGCGTGGAAGCCCTGATCGGCCAGCGCTTCGCGTTTGGGAATCACCTTGAGTTCGGGCTTGCCGGTGATCCAGCTGTTTGTCACGTCCACCGCTCCCGGCGTTTGGGCGGTGATGGCTTGAACCTGATCCACCACGCGCAGCAGTTCGGCCATGTCGTTGCCTGTGACCTCGATCTGCATATCGCTCTCGCCGCCGCCTCCGAACTCCGACGTTTTCGTGATAACGATATCGGCGGCCGGAATTTCGGCAATGTGATTGCGCAGATCAGCCGTGATCTGGTCGGTGGAACGCTGACGCTCCTTTTTATCGTTCAGCTTCACATAAATGCCGCCCAATTGCGATCCGTAGGAGTCCCCATGACCGACCTGAGCAATCCCGATGGTGGTATAATACGACACGACTTCCGGGATGCGGGAGATTTGATCCTCCATAAGGCTCATAGCCTGATCGGTCACGTCCAATCGGGTTCCCGGAGGCATTTTCACCGAGACGTAGAACTCGCCCTGATCCGCCTGCGGGAAGAATTCGCCACCTACCACTCCGAAGAGACCGAGCGAGACAATAAAGATAACGGCTACTCCGCCGATGATGCGAGCGCGGTGATCGAGAATCCAATTCAGGGACTTGCCATAGCTCTCGATGGCCGCGTTCATCAGCCGGTCGAACCAGCGAAAGAAACGGACGAGCATTCCCAGTCGCTCGGCCAGTACAAGCGCCCCCACAAACAGGATCGTCATGACGGCCTGAGTCAAGCCGACAATCAGCCACACTCCGGCGAATACGGCGACGGCCGCGAAGAGATACATGCTGCGGCGCATTTTCGTGGCGGACATCATCGGCGTGAGCGTAAACGAGACGATGAGCGAGAACACCGTGGCGAAGGCGACCGTGAGGCCGAATTCCTTGAAAAATTGTCCCACGATGCCGCCCATGAAGCCGATCGGCAGAAACACGACAATGTTGGTGAGAGTCGAGGCGGCCACCGCCAGCGCAATTTCCGACGTGCCCTTGGCGGCAGCCTCGCGTGGCGCGAAGCCGCGGTTCCGATAATTGGTGATGTTTTCCAGCACCACGATGGCGTTGTTCACCAGAATGCCGATCGAGATCGAGAGGCCCATCAGTGTCATCGAATTCAGCGTGAATCCCGCCCAGTAAATGAGCAGGA